>CBDUCW010000184.1:0-5176 GCA_965365745.1 uncultured Trueperaceae bacterium | reverse complement strand
CGCCGGGCGCGATCCTTCGCGCGAAGGCGGACCGGACGGAGGGATGGGGCAAGCGGGGTGGGGTCGGGCGCCGCGACAGCGGGCCTTCGCGCGACCTGCGCGCGGGGTTCTCACGTCGTTCGGAAGGGGGGCCGCGGGGGAGCTGCAGACGCTGCGGACCTTCGGTCGGTGGGTCGATCGGAGGGCCGATCGGTGCCCCGTTCGCGTCCCGTTCGCGGTCCGTCTTGGTGCGGTGGGCGCGCGGTGGGAGCGCGGCTGGCGCGCAGTGGGCGCGCGGTGGGCGTCCGATATGCGTCCGGTGGGCGCCCGATTGCCGGGCGGTGCGCATGCCGCATTCGTCTCGTCGGAGACGCGATCCGCGGCATCCGGTGGAGGCCCCACGACTGCCAAAGTATACGCGTCGCCCGCGCAGGGCGTCAACGCGTCCGAAGACGCTCACGTCCGTTCAGCACGGGCTTCGTTGCGATCGAAAGCAGGTCCGACGGCGCGCCTTGGAAGCGAAAGGCGATGCGCGCCGTCGGCTCGGAATGCATGCGTCCGAGGGCCCGCCGCCTCGGTGGGGCGTCCCCTACGCCGAGGCGGGTTCGGCGGACGTCGAGGCGCGGGCGCCGCCTCCGGAGGGGGGCACCTCGTCCATGACGAGCTTGTACTCGATGGCGTCGACCAGCGCCTCGTACGAGGCGTCGATGATGTTCGGGGAGGCACCCACCGTGCCCCACGTCTCGGTTCCGTCGGTCATCTCGATCAGCACGCGGACGACGCTGCTCGTTCCGGTCTCCTGCCCCGACAGGACGCGCACCTTGTAGTCGATCAGGCGCAGATCGTCGACCATCGGGTAGAAGCGCCGCAGCGCCTTGCCGAGCGCTCGGTCGAGCGCGTTGACCGGTCCGTCGCCGTCGGCGGCGGTGTGCTCGAGCTCGCCGCCCACCTCGACGCGGATCGCGGCTTCGCAGCGGCCCGCTTCGTCGCCGTCGCGCTTGTCGATCACCACGGTGAAGCCGTGCAGCGAGAAGTAGGGCGTGTAGTCGCCCTGGACCTTGCGCGAGAGGAGCGTGAACGACCCCTCGGCGCCCTCGAAGGCGTAGCCGCGGTGCTCGAGCTCCTTGATGCGCGCCACCACGGCGCGGGCATCGGAGCCCTTGGCGTCGATGTCGAGGCCGTGCTCGGCCGACTTCGCCAGCACGTTGGCGCGCCCCGAGAGGTCCGACAGCAGCACACGTCGCTTGTTCCCGACCGCTTCGGGCCGCACGTGCTCGTAGGTCTCGGGCAGCTTGTTGACCGCCGAGACGTGCACGCCGCCCTTGTGCGCGAAGGCCGCGTCGCCGACGTAGGCGGCGCGCGCGTTCGGCACCAGGTTGGCGCGCTCGTCGACGCGACGCGACAGGTCGCGCAGACGGCGGATGTCCTGCGGTTGGTCGTAGCCGAGCTTCAGCACCAGGTTGGCCAGGATCGACACCAGGTTGGCATTGCCGCAGCGCTCGCCATACCCGTTGATGGTGCCCTGCACGTGCACCGCGCCCGCTTGAATCGCCGCGAGCGAATTCGCGACCGCGAGCTCGCTGTCGTTGTGGGCGTGGATCCCCACGGGCACCTCGTACGCCGCCTTCGTCTCGCGAACGAGCTCGGCGATGCGCGCCGGCAGGGTGCCGCCGTTCGTGTCGCACAGCACGAGGCGATCGGCGCCGCCTTCGACGGCGGCGGCGAGCGTGGCGCGAGCGTAGGCTTCGTCGGCCGCGTAGCCGTCGAAGAAATGCTCGGCGTCGTAGACGACCGTGCGCCCCTGCGCCTTGAGGTACGCCACCGAGTCGCGGATCATGGCCAGGTTCTGGTCGAGCGTGGCGCCCAGGGCTTCGGTCACGTGGAGCGTCCACGACTTCCCGAAGATCGTGACGACCGGGGTGCCGGCCGCAAGCAGCGCGACGAGGTTGGCGTCGTCCTCGGGCGCCGTGTCCTTGCGACGCGTCGAGCCGAAGGCCGCGAGCTGGGCCGTGGTGAGCTCGACGTCGGCCATCGCCTCGAAGAAGCGGACGTCCTTGGGGTTCGAGCCGGGCCAGCCCCCTTCGATGATGTCGACGCCGAAGCCGTCGAGCGCCCGCGCCAGCGCGATCTTGTCGTCGGAGGTCAGCGCGACGTCCTGCCCCTGCGTCCCATCGCGTAGCGTCGTGTCGTAGATCTCGATCGTGGTCACGTCGGCGTCGCCCCCGTTCGTCGTTACGGCGTTCCGACGCCGCCGACGGGTGCGGTGTCGCGCCCCACGCCGGCGGCGAGCTTGTTGAGCACGTCGAGGTAGGCCTTGGCCGACGCGTCGATCACGTCGGTCGACAGGCCGCGGCCGTGGACGGTGCGCCCCTCGCTGGTGGCGCGGATCGACACTTCGCCGAGCGCGTCCTTGCCGCTGCCCACGGAGCGGATCTCGTAGGCTTCGAGCTCCACGGGGACCTGCGTGATGCGCTCGATCGCCTTGTACACCGCGTCGACGGGGCCGTCGCCGGTCGCCGCCTCTTCGTAGCTCCCGGTGTCGGTGGTGAGCCGGACCGTGGCGACCGGAATCATCTCGGTCCCCGACTGGAACTGCACCGAATCGAGCCGGTAGGTCTGCGGGACGCGCGTCGTCTCGGCGTCCACGAGCGCGCGGATGTCGTCGGTGGTCACCGAGCTCTTGCGGTCGCAGAGGTCCTTGAACTGCTTGAACAGCGCGTTGATCTTGTCGTCCTCGAGCTCGCTGTACCCGAGATCGCCGAGCGTCTTGCGGAAGGCGCGGCGCCCCGAGTGCTTGCCCATGACGAGCACGCCTGCGTCGCGTCCGACGTCTTCGGCCGACATGATCTCGTAGTTCTCGAGGTTCTTGATCACGCCGTCCTGGTGGATCCCCGACTCGTGGGCGAAGGCGTTGTCGCCGACGACCGCCTTGTTGGGGGGCACCGACACGCCCACGTACATCGAGACGAGGCGGCTGGTGCGGTACAGCTCGGTGGTGTTGATGCTGTGGGTGTGGCCCCAGTAGTCGCGGCGCGTGTCGAGCGCCATCACGACCTCTTCGAGCGAGGTGTTTCCGGCCCGTTCGCCGATCCCGTTGATCGTGCACTCCACCTGCGTGGCGCCCGCGCCGATCGCAGCCAGCGAGTTCGCGACCGCGAGCCCGAGGTCGTCGTGGCAGTGCGTCGAGATGTGCACGTTCTCGGCCCCGGGGACCGCCTCGCGAATCCGGCGGATCAGGTCGGCGTACTCCTCGGGCATGCCGTAGCCCACGGTGTCCGGAATGTTGATCGTCGTCGCGCCGGCCTCGACCGCCGCGCTGTAGAGGCGCACGAGGAAGCCGTCCTCGGCCTCGGTCCGGGTGCAGTCCTGGGCCGAGAACTCGACGTCGTCGGTGAACTCGCGTGCGTACTTCACCGAGCGGATCGAGGCTTCGACCACCTCGTCCGGGGTCTTGCGGAGCATGTGCTCGAGGTGGATCTTCGACCCCGACGTGAAGACGTGGATGCGCCCCTTCTCGGCCGGCTCGAGCGCCTGGGCGGCCCGTGCGATATCGGCTTCGTGGGTGCGGGCGAGGCCGCAGATCACGGGCCCGCGGATCTCGGTCGCGATGCGGCGCACGGCTTCGAAGTCGCCGTCGCTGGTGATCGGGAAGCCGGCCTCGATGATGTCGACGCCGAGCCGCTCGAGCTGCTTGGCGATCTCGATCTTCTCGGCCATGTTCAGGGCGACGCCGGGTGTCTGTTCGCCGTCGCGGAGGGTCGTGTCGAAGATGCGGATGTGGGCCATGGGTGGGGGGTCCTTCCAGGGAGAGGGGGTCGCGTGCGGGGTCGCGCGTTCGTCGGAGTTCCGGGGGGCGCGTGGCGCCCGGGCGGTGGGTCGCGTCGTGGCTACCCGGGCGGAGCGGAGCCGGCCGATCGCCGGCGCGTCGCCGCCGAAGCGGCGCTCGGCATCAGCCGGGTCGTCGGCTCCCCGGTAGTCGGCCCCCCGGCAGCGGGACCGCCGCCGGGCGAACGCCCGGCGCGGTTGCCGTGGACCGTCGAAGCGAAACGCGCACGCCGATCTCCCCTACTTCCCGATGAAGCTCATCATCGTGCGCAGACGCTGCCCGACCTCGGACAGCTCCATCTCGCCGGTGAGCTCGCGGCCCTTGCGGAGCACGGGCTGGCCGACCTGGTTCTCGAGCAGGAACTCGCGCGCGAAGCTCGCGTCGCGGATCTCGGCGAGCACCTGGGCCATCTCCTCGCGGGTCTCGTCGGTGATGATCCGCGGTCCGGTGACGTAGTCGCCGTACTCGGCCGTGTTGCTCACCGAGTAGCGCATGCCCTCGAATCCCGCCTCGTAGATCAGGTCGACGATCAGCTTCATCTCGTGCACGCACTCGAAGTAGGCGATCTCGGGCTGGTAGCCCGCGTCGACCAGCGTCTCGAAGCCCGCGCGCATCAGCTCGGTGATGCCGCCGCAGAGCACGGCCTGCTCTCCGAACAGATCCGTTTCGGTCTCCTCGGCGAAGGTCGTCACGATCACGCCGGCCCGGGTGCCGCCGATCGCCTTCGCGTAGGCAAGGGCCCGCTGCTGCGCCTCGCCGCTGGCGTCCTGGTGGATCGCCATCAGGCAGGGCACGCCGGCGCCGCCCACGAAGGTGCGGCGCACGAGGTGGCCGGGACCCTTGGGGGCGATCATGAACACGTCGACGTTCTCCGGCGGACGGATCTGGTGGAAGTGGATGTTGAACCCGTGGGCGAACAGCAGCGCGTTGCCGGGCTCGAGGTTCGGCGCGACGTCGCGCTCGTACACCTGGCGCTGCACTTCGTCGGGCAGCAGCACCATGACGAAGTCGCCGGCCTCGGCCGCCTCGGCGACGGTGCGTACGTCGAGCCCCGCCTCCTCGGCTTCGGCCCAGCTGCTCGAGCCCTTGCGCAGGCCTACGACGACGTCGATGCCGCTGTCCTTGATGTTGAGCGCGTGGGCGTGGCCCTGCGATCCGTAGCCGAGAATCGCCATCGTCTTGCCGGCCAGATGCTCGAGATTCGCGTCGGTGTCGTAGTAGATGGTTGCCATGGAGTGCCTTTCGAACGAGGGAGTGGGGAGACGGGGGTGGGCGGTGGCCGCGTCGAGCGCGGCGGCACGGAGGGGGACGGCGTCAGCCGGCGGCCGCACCGATCTCCTTGGCCGGCGCCACGGTGCCGTCCGACTTGTA
>CBDUCW010000183.1:0-5181 GCA_965365745.1 uncultured Trueperaceae bacterium | reverse complement strand
GGCCGCGCTGTCGGCGGCGCTGCTCGTCGACGACGAGCCGGCGCTCGCCGAGGACGTCCCGGCCGGGGACGTCGCGAACGACCGCAGCCACATCGCCGACGACGGCCCGCGCGGCGCCCCCGGCGAGTCTTCCGTCGACGCCTCCGCCGACGAGTCCGGCGACGAGTCCGGCGACGACCTCATCGCCCGAATCGAGCGCTGGGACGGCGTAGACCGCGTCGTGCGCATGGACCGCGAGGGCGGCCTCGCCGCACCGATCGAGGGCGGGGCGCCCGGCGGCACCTCCCCCGAGGATCGCGGCGACGATTCCGGTCCCGACGCAGGACTCGAACGCGTCCGGCGCTCGCTCGAGCGCCTCGGGCAACCGCTGGGCCACAGCGCCCCGCGCATCGCCACCTTCGACACCGCCGGGGGCACGGTGCTCGCCGTGTGGCCGAGCGAGCGCGAGGCGATCCTCGTCCACGTGTCGAACCCCGCCAGCGTCGATCGCGTTCGCCGCGAGCTCGCGGCGGCACACCCCGGCCTGCGGCGCTTCGGCCACGGAAGCGAGGGCCTCGCGACCGGCGACGCCCCCCCGTCCGATGCGCGCTCCTGACGGGCCCGAGCCCGGCTCGGCCCCGTCGGCTGCACCCGCCGATCCGAGCACGACGCTCGAGCGCCTGCTCGCGGGCGAACGGATCGACCTGCCCGATCCCTCGGCAACGGCGCGCCTCGCGGCCGCGCTCGCCGATCGTCTCGAGGACGGCGCGCTGCTCCTCCTCGACGGACCGCTCGGCGCGGGCAAGACGACCCTCGTGCAGGGGATCGCCGCCGCGCTCGGCAGCCCGGCGGCGGTGACGAGCCCGACCTACACCCTCATCCACGAGTACCCGTCGCCGCGCGGCACGATCGTGCACATCGACGCCTACCGCCTGCCGGGGACCGATGCCCTGCAGGACCTCGGCCTCGACGACTACCTCGACCGGGCCCGGCTCGTCGTCGTCGAGTGGGGGCGCCCGCTGGCCGAGGCCTACCCCGAGGCGGCCATTCTCGAGCTGGCCCGGAGCGATCGCGGGCGCAGCGCCCGCCTCGTCGGGCACGGCGGCACGGCGCCGCGGTAGGCTCCGGCCGTGCACGCATCCCCTACCGGCGGCCCCGCTCCTCGCGGCGCCGCGCACCGATGACCGCGGTCGATCCGCGCCCCGTGCTCGCGCTCGATACGGCCACGCGCTTCCTGTCGCTCGCGCTCTGGTCGGCCCGCGACGGCGTGCTCGCCCGTCTCGAACCCGAGGTCGGGCGCGACCACGCCGCCCGGCTCGTCCCCGAGCTCGGTGCGCTGTTCCGTGCCGCCGGTCTCCCCTGGCCCGGCGACGACACCGCCGTCGCCCCGCCGTCGTCGGCGACGCTCTCCGCCGCGGCCGCCCCCGTGCGGGCGGTGGTCGTGGGGACGGGACCCGGGTCCTACACGGGGCTGCGGGTCGGGGGGGCGACGGCGCGGGGTCTCGCCCGGGGCTGGGGCGTGCCGGTGGTGGGCGGCGACACGCTCGCGGCGCTCGCCGCCACGCTCGAACCGGTCGCGGCGCCCCTTCCGGCGCGGGACCGCGATGCGTCGGGTTCCCCGACGAACGACGCGCCCGTGGTCTGGGGGGTGATCGACGCGCGGCGCGGGAACGTCTACGCGGGGCGCTACCGCCTGCTGGGCCCGCGCATCGAAACGGTGGCCGCGCCGGCCAAGATCCCCCGCGACGACCTCCCCTCCGAGGCCCGCATCGCCGAGGACGTCGCACCGTCGGCGGTGGCGCTCGCACGCATGGCGGACGAGGCGCGTCCGATCGAGCCGCTGTACCTCTGAGCGACTCACGTCCCGAGCGATCGGGGTAGGTATACTGCCGCGATGTCGTGCGGACTGCGCCGGGCCCGGCCCGGCGTGCCCCGAGCGGGCAGCCCGCCCCTGCGCCGGAACCCTTCGCACCGAAGCCACGCGTTCTGCGCCCCCGCACGACCCTACCTGCGACTACGACACAGCGGTCGGCCGCATCCGACCGGCCGATTGGGAGCGACCATGTTCTTCAGACCCTGGCAAGAGATCGGTGTCGACCTCGGCACCGCCACCGTCCTCATCTACGTCAAGGGCAAAGGCATCATGCTGCGCGAGCCTTCGGTGATCGCCATGGTGCGCGACACCAACGAGGTGAAAGCCGTCGGGGACGAGGCCTACCGCATGCTCGGCCGAACGCCCGGCAACATCGTCGCGGTGCGTCCGATGCGCGACGGCGTGATCGCCGACTACGACCTCACCGAGAAGATGCTGAAGGCCTTCGTGCGCAAGGTGATCACCGGTCCCGGCCGGCTGTTCAAGCCCCACATCATGGTCTGCGTTCCGTCCGGCGTCACCGAGGTCGAACGGCGGGCTGTGCTGCAGGCGACCCGCGAAGTCGGCGCGCGCAAGGCCTTCCTCATCGAAGAGCCGCTCGCCGCGGCGATCGGCGCCGGCGTCAACATCGCCGAGCCCACCGGCTCGATGATCGTCGACATCGGCGGCGGCACGACCGATGTGGCCATCATCAGCCTCGGCGGCATCGTGGTCTCCGAGAGCCTGCGCATCGCCGGCAACGAGTTCGACGAAGCGATCATCCGCTTCATCCGCCACAAGGAGAACCTGCTGATCGGCGACCGCACCGCCGAAGAGGTCAAGATGAAGATCGGCGCGGCAGTGGTGCGCGGGGGCGAAGACATCGAGGAGATCGAGGTTCGCGGTCGCGACCTGATCAACGGCCTGCCCAAGACGATCACCGTGACGACCGAGGACACCGTCGAGGCGCTGCAGGAACCGATCCAGAAGATCGCCGACGGCGTGCGGCGGGTGCTCGAGCAGGCGCCCCCGGAACTCGTCAGCGACGTCATCGATCGCGGCATCATCATGACCGGCGGCGGCGCGCTCCTGAAGAACTTCGACGAGCTCCTGCGCCAGACGACCGGCATCCCGGTCGTGGTGGCCGAGAACGCGACGGACTCGGTCGCGCTGGGCACGGGCCAGGCGCTGGACATGATCCCGGTCCTCCAGGATGCCCTGATCTCCGACAACTTCCTGCGCCGCTGAGTCCCGGGTGAGCGCGCCGCGCCGAGTCGTCCACGCGGTCGTCGCCTCTCTGGCGCTCGCCCTGGCCGGCATGGGTGCCGCCGACGTCCCGTTGGCGGCGGTGCAGGCAGGCCTCACCGGCTTCGGCCTCACCGAGGGCCCGAGCGGCATCGAGCGCTTCGACGTCGAGGTGCTCGGCCTTCAGTACGATCCCGCCGGCGGCTACCCGCTCGTCCTCGTGCGCACAAGCGGCGCGGTGATCGATGCGGCCGGTGGGGTCGCCGCGGGCATGAGCGGGAGCCCCGTCTACGTCAACGTCGATGGGGTCGACGAGCTGCTGGGCGCCGTCGGCTTCGTGTTCCCCGAGTCCGACGGCGCCCTCGCCCTGGTGACGCCGATCGCGGCCATGCGGGACGTGCTGCGCGACGTACGAACCTCGCTCGCCGACCCGATCGCCCCCCCGGCCCTCGCCGCCCTCGGGCCTGCGGTGCCCGTGGCCAGCCCCGTCCTCGTCGACGGTCTCGGGCCGCGCGCCCTGGAGTTTCTCGAGCCGCTCTGGGCGCTGGGCCTCCGGCCGATGCCGTCCTACGGGGGCTCCGGCGCCCTGGGTGCCGCCGTGCGCTCGGCGCAGACCGACGCGCAGGGCGCCGACGCGGTTGCGGAGGCCGACGTCGAGCTCGGACCCGGTTCGGCGATCAGCCTCCAGCTCGCCCGAGGGGACGTCACCGTCGCGGCGCTCGGCACGCTCACGCTCGTCGAAACCGGCGAGTTCCTGGCCCTCGGCCACCCGCTGCTGGGCGTCGGACCGATCGAGTACGCCCTGGCACCGGCCTTCGTCACGGCCTTCGTACCGTCGCGCGTCGTGCCGTTCAAGCTCGCCAACAGCGGAACCACGACTCGAGGCGCGGTCCACCTCGACCGGCAGGCCGGCCTGGCCGGCGTCCTCGACGCCGAGCCCGACCTGCTCCCCGTTCGGCTCACGCTGCGCAACGCCGAGGGCGCGGCCGCCTACGACGTCGACCTCGCCCGGCACGCGCGGCTCACGCCCGCGCTGCTCGCGGCGGTCGTCGCCCAGGCGCTCGACGTCGCACGGGGGGCGGTCGTCGGCGGCAGCGCCACCCTGTCCTGGAATCTGGACCTCGGCGGCGAGCGCCTCGCCCTGATCGACGACGTCAGCGATCCGGACGACCTCGCCCGCGCCGTCGCCCGCAGCTCCGCCCGACCGCTGGCGATCCTGCTCGCCAACCCCTTCGAGAATCCGACGATCGAACGCATCGACCTGCTGATCGAGACGACCGCGGAGCGACGCGACGCGAGCCTCGTCGACGTCGACCTCGCGCAGGACGAGCTCGTCGCCGAGGCGACCGCCGAGGTCTTCGTGCGGCTGCAACCGTACCGTCGCCAGGCCATCGTCGAGACCCTCGAGGTGCCGCTTCCCGACGAGCTCAGCGCCGACCTCGCCCCCGGAGAGCGCCGCGAGGTGCGCATGCTCGTCCGCGGCGGCAATGCGCCGCGTCCCGATCTCGGCGACGCCGCGCGCCGCGCCCAGGAGCCCCCGATCCTGTCGTACGGGGAGCTCCTCGAGGCGCTGCGCTCCGAGCCGCGCGGCGACGAGCTCGTGGTCGAGGTGGTGATCGACGACGAGTGGCGCCGGCTCGAGCGGCTGCGCGTCCCCTACGTCGTCGACGGCAGCAAGGAGGTCCTCCTGATCGTCACCGCGCCCGACGACCCGGGCGGCGACGACACCGATGCCGATCCCGACGCCACGAACGGAACCGCATCCGAAGGAACGGACTCCCCATGAATCGACTCCCCGAACCGCGGTCGCTCCGCGACCTCGCCGACGCGATCGGCGCCGACGTGCACGGACCGGAGCGGAGCGTGCGCGTTCTGCTGGCGCCGGCCGAACTCGCCGACGCCGACGACGCGACCCGCTCCGCGGCCATCGTCGCGCTGTTCGACCCGCAGGCCGCCGAGGAGGTGCTCGCCTCCGGCGGCGTCGCGGCGGTGGTGGTCCCGCGGGCGGCGGCGTCGTCGTGGACCGACGGCGCCACCGGCGACGGAGCCGATGCCGCGTCCGACGGCGCGTCCGGCGCTGCGCCCGACGACGCGGCCCGAGGTTC
>CBDUCW010000182.1:0-5243 GCA_965365745.1 uncultured Trueperaceae bacterium | reverse complement strand
ATCCTCGCCCGCGCCGACGGCCAGCAGTGGACCGCCCATCCCGAAGCCACCGCCCGGCACGCCGCCAGCGTGCTGTTCAACGTCATGCGGGGCGGCACGGTCGTGGCCGACACGCTCAACCTCGATGACCTTCGCGACTTCGTGTCGACGCGCCACCCGGCGCTGCTCCGAGAGCACGCGGCCTTCTTCGATGGGCTCGAGGACGGGGCGACCTACGGCGAACTCGTCGGCGCGGCGAGCGCGGTCGGCGACGCCGACCTCGAACGCACGTGCCGCACCTACCTGCCGCTCGCCTTCAGCCGCCGGCACGGCGACCCGAGCCGGCCCTGGAATCGCTTCGCGATCAAGATCCGCCACCCCGACGGCCGACCGCGGCTCGACTACCAGGGCAACTGGCGCGACATCTTCCAGAACTGGGAAGCGCTCGCGCACGCCTTCCCCGACTACGTCGAGGGCATGGTGGCGACGTTCCTCAACGCCACCACCGCCGACGGCTACAACCCGTACCGGATCACCCGCGACGGGATCGAGTGGGAAGTCCCCGAGCCCGACAACCCGTGGGCGAACATCGGCTACTGGAGCGACCACCAGATCATCTACCTGCAGAAGCTGCTCGAGGTGTCGAACGCCTACCACCCGCGCGCCCTCGACGCGCTGCTCGAGCGGCGCATCTTCAGCCACGCCGACGTCCCCTACCGGATCAAGCCGTACGAGGACCTGCTCGTGGACCCCTACGACACGATCGTCTTCGATCGCGAGCACAACGAGGCCATCGAGGCGGCCGCCGAGCGCGACGGGGCGGTGGTCCACGCGACGATGGCCGAGAAGCTCCTGCTCCTGCTGCTGGTGAAGCTCGCCAACCTCGTGCCCGAGGGCGGCCTGTGGATGAACACGCAGCGCCCCGAGTGGAACGACGCCAACAACGCGCTCGTGGGCAAGGGGCTCTCGGTCGTGACGATCGGCTACCTCGTCCGCTACGTGCGCTTCCTGCAGGAACTGCTGGGGCGCGGCGACGGCGCGCTGGAGATCGGCGCCGATCTGGCCGCGTTCCTCGACGACGTCGACGGTGTGCTCGAGGCGCATCACGACGCTCTCGAGGGCGGCTTCGACGACGCCCGCCGCCGCAGCGTCATGGACGCCCTGGGCCGCGCGGGGAGCGACTACCGCACCGCGCTGTATCGCGACGGGCTCGCCGCCGAACGACGCGACGTCGCCCGCAGCGACGTGCTGGCCTTCGCGGCGCGCGCGCAGGCCTGGCTCGAGCACACGCTGCGGGCCAACCGGCGCGACGACGCGCTGTTCCACAGCTACAACCTGCTCGAACTCGACGAGGGGCGCGCCTCGGTGCGCCACCTCTACGAGATGCTCGAGGGTCAGGTATCGGCGCTTTCGTCGGAGCTGCTGTCGCCCGAGGACTCGCTGGCCCTGCTCGAATCGCTCCGCGCGAGCAAGCTCTACCGCGCCGATCAGCACAGCTACATCCTGTACCCCGACCGCGACCTGCCCGGCTTCCTGGCCAAGAACCAGATCCCCGAGGGCGCCTTCGACGGCATTGGCCTCGTCGCTGCGCTCCTCGAGCGCGACGACCGCTCGCTGATCGTTCGCGACGAGGACGGAGGCCTGCACTTCCAGGGCGACATCCGCAACGTCCGCGACGTGCGCGAGCGGCTCGACGCGCTGGCCGAGGATCCGGGTCTTGCCGCCCGCGTGGCGGCCGACCGCGATCGCATCGAGGGCGTGTTCGAGGACGTGTTCGACCACGACTCCTTCACCGGGCGCTCGGGAAGCTTCTTCGCCTACGAGGGCCTCGGGAGCATCTACTGGCACATGGTGTCGAAGCTGCTTCTCGCGGTGCAGGAGACGTGGCGGCGCGCGGTGGCGGAGGGCGCGCCCGCAGAGGTCGTCGCGAGGCTCGACGATGCCTACTACGACGTGCGCGCCGGCCTGGGCTTCGCCAAGTCGCCCGACGTCTACGGCGCCGTGCCCACCGATCCGTACTCGCACACGCCGGCCCACGCCGGGGCGCAACAGCCGGGCATGACCGGCCAGGTCAAGGAGGACGTGCTCACGCGCATCGGCGAGCTCGGCGTCGAAGTCGACGACGGCCGCCTGGGCTTCGCCCCCGGCCTTCTCCACCGCGACGAGTTCTTCGCCCAGTCGTCGGAGGGCGCCCGCTGGGGCCGTCCGCACGATGCCCCGCTGGGCATCCCCGCCGAGGGACTCGCCTTCACCGTCTGCGGCGTGCCCGTCGTGTACGAGCTCGACGCAGCGCTCGCCGACGGCGCCCCGCGCATCGAGGTGACGCGCTCCGACGGAACCCGAACGAGCGTGGACGGCGCCACGCTCGACGCCGCGCTGAGCGAGGCCGTGTTCTCGCGCCGCGGCGAGGTCGCACAGGTGCACGTGCGCCTTCCGGGCTCCGCCCTCTCGGCGACCGGCTAGCCCTTCGTCGGCACGGCCCGGCGCGGCCGCCGTACGCCGCCTTCGCCGCCCGCCGAGCCGCGCGCCTCGCCCGACCGCGCCGACGCCCCGCCCCGCCCCCTTCGCTGCCAAGGAGCTCCGTGTGACCGTCCGAACCGACCCCCTGCAGCGCGCCTTCGAGCGCGCCGATTCCGTCCTCGCGCAGATGACCCTGCGCGAGAAGATCGGCCAGATGACGCAGGTCGAGAAGAACAGCATCACGCCCGCCCAGGTGCGCGACCACGCCATCGGCTCGGTGCTCTCGGGCGGAGGCGGCAACCCCGAACCCAACACGCCCGAGACCTGGCGCGCGATGGTGATGGGATTTCGCGATGCCGCGCTCGAGAGTCGGCTCGGCGTCCCCCTGATCTACGGCGTCGACGCCGTGCACGGGCACAACAACGTCCGCGGCGCGACGATCTTTCCGCACAACATCGGCCTCGGCGCCACCCGCGACGCCGACCTCGTGCGTCGCATCGCCCGCGCCACGGCCCTCGAGGTCGCGGCGACGGGCGTGCGCTGGGACTTCGCGCCGGCCGTGAGCATCCCCAAGGACATCCGCTGGGGCCGCACCTACGAGGGCTTCGGTGAGGATCCGGGTCTGGTTGTCCCGCTGGCCGCGGCCTACGTCGAGGGCCTCAAGGGCGACGATTGGAGCGCGCCCGATGCCGTGCTCCCCTCGGTGAAGCACTACGTCGCGGACGGCGCCACGACCTTCGGCACGTCGACGCGGATGGACCGCAGCGCGATCGACGCCCCCGAGACCGACCGCACGCTTGCCAACGCGCACATGGACGAGGGGATGCGCGACCTGCTCGAGCGCGGCGCCTGGACGATCGACCAAGGGATCGCCGAGATCTCGGAAGACGAGCTGCGCAGCATCGCCCTCGCGCCCTACAAGGCCGCGATCGACGCCGGCGCCCTCAACGTGATGGCGTCGTACAGCAGCTGGGGCGGGCTGCGCATGCACGCGCACCGCTACCTGCTCACCGACGTGCTCAAGGGCGAGCTCGGGTTCGAGGGCTTCGTCGTCAGCGACTGGGAGGCGATCGACCAGATCGATCCCGACCTCGAGATCTGCGTGGAGCGCTCGATCGGCGCCGGCATCGACATGGTGATGGTCCCCTTCGAGTTCGAGCGGTTCATGGACACGCTCGAGCGGCTCGTCCACGACGGTCGCGTCGACGAGGCGCGCGTCGACGACGCCGTCCGTCGCATCCTCGTCGCCAAGGCCCGGCTCGGCCTGTTCGACGAACCCCCGGTTCCGCCCCTGGACCTCGTCGGCTGCGACGATCACCGTGCGCTCGCTCGCGAGGCCGCGGCGCGCAGCCAGGTCCTGCTCAAGCACGACCGCCTCGTGCTTCCGCTCGCGGACGACCTTGCGCGCCTGCTGGTCGCCGGCACGGCCGCCGACGACATCGGTCTGCAGTGCGGCGGGTGGTCGGTCAGCTGGATGGGCAGCGCCGGACCGATCACGCCCGGCACCACCCTGCTCGACGGCCTGCGCGAACGGCGCCCCGGCACCGAGATCGTCTTCGATCCGGATGCGAGCGGAAACAGCCGGGCGCCCGTGGGCATCGTGGCGATCCACGAAGAGCCCTACGCCGAAGGCCTCGGCGATCGCAGCGACCTGCGACTGAGCGCCGAGCTGCAGGCTCTCGTGGCGCGGGTGCGCGCTCGCGTCGACCGGCTCGTGCTCGTGATCTACAGCGGTCGACCGCTCGTGCTGGGCGAGGCCGAGGGCCACGCCGACGCCGTCGTCGCCGCGTGGCTCCCGGGCAGCGAGGGCGCCGGCGTGGCCGACCCGCTCGTCGGCGCCGCGCCCTACACCGGGAGGCTCGGGATCCGTTGGCCGCGCAGCCAGGAGGACATCCCGCTGCACCCGTTCGACCCCGACTTCGACCCCGAATCCGACGACGTCGCCCTCTGGACCCTCGACCACCGCGTCGACCTGCCCGCCCCCCGGAAAGGATCCGCATGAAGATCTCCTCCCTTCGCCGTCCACTCGCTCGCGTGCTCGGGACGGCTCTTGCCGCGCTACTCGTGGCCGGAGTCGGCCTCGCCCTCGCACAGGAGGACCCGGCCGACGAGCCGGCGCTCGTCGTCGACGACTTCACGTCCGGTGTCCCCACCGGCTTCGACGCCTTCGGAAATCCGGTCGGCTTCTCGATCTGGCAGGACGGGGGCGGCAACCTCGAGCTGTCGACCGTCACCGCCGAGCCCGGCGGCGACCTGGCCCTGCCCGATCAGGAGGCGCCGGTCGAGCTGTTCCGGATCCACCACGACATCAACCAGTGGGGTGGCTTCACGCACGCCTTCGAGAACCCCGCTGTGAACGCCTGGCAGTTCCAGGACTGGAGCGCCTATGCCGGCATCCGCTTTTGGTACAAGGGCGACGGCCGCGGCGGCACGGTGCAGTTCGACCTGTTCGACAACCGCAACCCGGACGCCGACGGCGACAGCGCCGAGCGCTTCTTCAAGCGCTTCGTCGACGACACCACCGAGTGGCGCCTCATCGAGATCCCGTTCGCGGATCTCGGTCGTCGCACCGACTTCCAGCCCGGCGGCGCGCCCGACGACGGCCTGACGCTGTCGCAGGTGTGGGGCTACGCGCTGGGCTTCCCGCCGGGCGAGGGAGTGAGCTACGTTGCCGACGTCGAGCTCTACGGCCGCGCCGGCGACGTGGGCGAGGGCGTCATCACGGTCCAGTTCCTCGACGCCGCGATCGACCTGCCTGAGGGGGGCGAAGCGACCGCGCGTCTGGGGCTGTCGGCTCCCGCAGA
>CBDUCW010000181.1:0-5255 GCA_965365745.1 uncultured Trueperaceae bacterium | reverse complement strand
ACCTCGGTTTCCGACTGCGCTCGCTCGAAAGGAGCCCTCGTGACCTCGAACGCCCCTCGCTCCACCCATCCGCACCGCCAACGAACCGCACGGTCGGCTCGCGCGCTGCCCTCCCTTCGCCGCCTCGTGCTGCTGACGGTGGCCGCGGCGCTCGCGGCCTTCGCCTCGAGCGCACTCGCGCAGGTCGTCATCCACCCGCAATCGATCGTCGTCAACCCGGTCCCGGCCTTTGGCGTCGACGTCTTCCTCGACAAGAGCTCGAGCTCGCGCGACGACTCGCGAGCGGAGACCGCCCCGAGCTACCGCATCAACGAGACCGTCAGCATCTCGGTGCGCGTCGACCGCGACGCCTACGTCTACCTGTTCGACGTCAAGCCGAATGGCGCCATCACGCAGATCCTTCCCAACCGCCTGTCGGGCGGCCAGAGCAATCGCGTCAGCGCTGGTTCCACGATCACCTTCCCGCCCCGCGGCGCGCCGTACCGCTTCGTGGTCGACGGGCCCCGCGGCCTGTCCAAGGTGATCGCCGTGGCGAGCCTCCGACCGCTCGACACCGAGCAGCTGGCGCAGTTCAAAGGCGGCGACTTCGCCGAGAGCGACATCGGGGAGGTAGGCTTCGCGAACGCGTTCTCGATCATCGTTCGCCCCGTTCCCCAGTCCCAGTGGGTCACCGACACGGCGCTGTACTGGGTTGGCGAGCGGCAGGTCACACCGAGCTACGGCACCCTCGACATCCGCTCCACGCCGAGCAACGCCGACGTGTTCGTCGACGGTCGCTACATCGGACGGACCCCCGTTCGGTATCCCGTCGTCGAAGGCCGCTACGACATCACGATCGAGCGTGAGGGCTACCAGACGCTCCAGCGCACGATCGGCATCCGCGCCGGAGGCACGCAGCGGATGACCTTCGACCTCCAGCGCGTCGAAGCGCGCGGATTCCTCCGCTTCGGTTCATCGCCCAGCGGAGCCGAGGTCTTCGTCGACGGCTCCTTCGTAGGCACGACGCCCACCGGGCGCATCGCGCTCGACGAGGGCTCCTATCGCGTGACCTTCCGCCTCGACGGCTACCAGGAGCAGACGGTGCAGACCCGCGTCGAGAAGAACCGGGAACGGACCATCCAGGCCGAGCTGTACCGTGCGACGGGAACCCTCGTCCTCTACGCGAACGTGGGCGGCGCCCGCGTCTTCCTCGACGGGAACGAAGTGGGCGTCATCCCGAGCGGCAGCGGTCGGCTCGAGATCCCCGATCTCGAGGGCGGGCAGTACGAAGTCACGGTCGTCGCCCCGGGGTACGCGACCCTGGTCGATCTGGTGCGGATTCAAGCCGGATTCGCGACCACGCTCGAGGTTCAGCAGCAACGACGCTGACGGCCCTCTCCGGAGCGCAGGACGCACGTCGAGCGGGACGGCCCCCGGGCCGTCCCGCTCGATCGTCGTGAGCCAAGGAGCGGCGGCCCGTCGGCCGCGATGAGCCCCGGGCGCGCCCTGCCAGACGGGACTTCTGCGCTCCGGCGCGCCGCTGCGCCTGCGGTAGAGTGCTCGCGGATGGGCGCAGCCGCACACGGAAACGAGGGTCCGCAGTCGCCGCGCTGCACGGCGGTGCTGTTGGCCGGCGGCGGAGCCGACGATCCCGTGGCCGCGGCGGCCGGCGCGACCGCGAAGGGGCTGGTCGACGTGGGCGGCGCGACCCTGGTAGCACGCGCGGCGGGGGCCCTTGCAGCGGCTCCGGCGATCGAGCGCGTCATCTGCGTCGGCCGTGCCGACGTGACCGACGCCGCGCGCGACGCGGTGGTCGCTGCGGCCGGCATCGATGCGGGGCGTTCGCGCGGTGGCGACACGACTTCGACCGGCGTCGAATTCGCCTCGGTGCCCAGCGGCCGCGACTTCGCCGGGTCGCTGGCGTTGGGGCTGGGTGCCGCGGCGGCCGCCGGCGCCGCGCGGATCGTCGTTGCGACGGCCGATCTGCCGTGGATCGACGCCGATGCGGTCCAGCGCTTCGTCCGCGAGGCGAACGCCGTCACGGCCGCCGATCGCGACGGGGCTTCGGCGGACGTCGGGGCGCCGCGCGAGCGCCGGCGCACGCCGGCGGACGTCGTGTATCCGATCGTTCCCCGCCGCGCATCGGAGGCGCGCTTTCCGGAACAGGCGCGAACCTGGGTTCGGTTGCACGGCGCCGGAGGGACGCCCGACGACCCCGACGCTGCGATCGACGTCACCGGAGGCAACCTCGCGTTCCTCCGGCCCGCGGCGGTGCCGGGCGTGGTCGATCTCGCGGCCGTCGCGTATCGTGCACGCAAGAATCCTTTGAGCCTGGCCCGCATCGTGGGACTCGAAGCCCTGTTGCGCCTCGCGATCGGACGGCTGCGGCTCGAGCGCCTCGAAGATCGCATCGGACGTATGGTAGGCGCGCCGGTTCGTGCGCTCGTCACCGACGACGCTCGCCTCTCGGCCGACCTCGACCGACCCGAGCCTGCGCCCGACCGTCCAACGCCCGGGCCAGCGCAAGAGCGCCGCTCGCGATGATCGCGGCTGGCGCGACGCTCCCCGAACCACGGTTCCGGACCCCCCTCGACGAGGAGACCCCATGCGACGCCCTCAGCAACTTCGCCTCGCGGCCGCCCTCGGCGCCGCCGCCGCGGTCGTCTTCGCGCTGATCCTGACCTCGCTGTTCGACCTCGTGTTCGGGCAAGGGGGACGCCTCGGGTACGGCTCGACCACCTTCCTCGGCGTGGTGGAGTTCGTGCTGTTCGTCGCGCTCTTCGCGACCGGCCTGCGCTACGCCCGCAGCGCTCTCCGGATCCCGAGCCCGACGCTCCTCTCGTTCGGTCTCGTCGTCCCGCCCCCGGCGCGGGACGTGGCGGCGCGGGTTCCGGTGGTCGGTCCGGCCGGAGGGCTGCAGACGATCGCCGAGAATCGCGTCGTGATCGTCGAGGAGGAGGGCGTCCCGATCGGCGTGGCGGGCTTTCGCCGCGACCGGATGGTGTCGTGGGACGAGCTGGTGACCGTCGACGGCGACATCGCGGTCACCGACCTCCGCAGCACGCTCGCCCACGAGCCGCTGCTCGTGGTGGTGGACGGCGACGAGCCGCTCGGAATCATCACCCAGGAGATGTACCTCGCCGGACTGTGGGGAACGGTGCGCTGAGCTCGCCCGGCGGGCGGCGTCGGCAGGGCTACGGACGCGCGTCGCACGGCGCCCGTAGACTGCCCGGACATGCATCCCTTCCGCAGACGTTCGCTCCCGCCGCGGCCCGCGGTGCGCCCCGCCCGCCGCTCGGCACGCCTGGCCTGCTCGGGGGCGCGTTCCGCGAACGCTCCGACGGGGACTCCGTGAGGCCGATGAACATCGCCGTGCTGCTGCACGCCGGCGCCGGAGGGAGCGGGGTGGTCGCGACCGAGCTCGGCCTCGCGATGGCAGAGAGCGGCCATCTCGTGCACTTCGTCGCGAATCGCGTGCCGTTCCGGCTCGTCGAGCCCGGCGGTCCCAACGTGTTCTTCCACCAGGTCGAGGCGATGGGGTACCCGCTGTTCGACGCACCGCTCACGACCCTCGCGGAGGCGTCGAAGCTGGCCGAGGTCATCGAGGAGTACGGCATCGACGTGATCCACGCGCACTACGCCGTCCCGCACGCCACCGCCGCCATCCTCGCGCGCGACATGGTGCGGAGTCGCCGGCCGGTCGTGGTGACGACCCTGCACGGGACCGACGTGACGCTGGTCGGCCTCAACCGGGCCTACCTCCGGACCACGCAGTTCTCGATCGAGCACAGCGATCACGTCACCGCCGTGAGCGACTACCTGGCGAAGTACACCACCGATCAGATGGGCGTCGAACGCGACATCGAGGTCGTCCCCAACTTCATCGACCACCAGCGCTTCCACCCCGGCGGCGATTCCGAGATCCGGCACCGCTACGCCCATCCCGACGAAAAGCTCGTCGTGCACGTCTCGAACTTCCGAACCGTGAAGCGCACCGACGACGTCGTTCGCATCTTCGCGCGCGTCGCCGAGCGCACCTCGTCGCGCCTGCTGATGATCGGCGACGGACCGGAGCGCCCGCGGGCCGTAGAGCTCGCGGGGGAGCTGGGCGTGGCCGGGCGGGTGGCCTTCCTGGGGAGCTTCCCGCGGATCGAAGAGCTGCTCTCGGTCTCCGACCTGTTCCTGCTGCCCTCGGTCCAGGAGTCGTTCGGATTGAGCGCGCTCGAGGCGATGGCCTCGGGCACGCCGGTGGTGGCCTCACGGATCGGCGGGATCCCCGAGGTCGTCGAGGACGGCGTGACCGGAATCCTCTGCGAGGCCGAGGACGTCGACGCGATGGCCGAAGCGTCGCTGCGGATCCTCACCGATGAGGA
Organism: uncultured Trueperaceae bacterium; assembly: GCA_965365745.1. Lineage (GTDB taxonomy): Bacteria > Deinococcota > Deinococci > Deinococcales > Trueperaceae > CBDUCW01. Next base: position 903 of record CBDUCW010000181.1, on the reverse strand, counting down.
GCTGCACGCTCGCATGGCGCGGGCCGGGCGAACCCGCGCCGTAGACGTCTTCGGCGAGGCCCAGGTGGTTCCGTCGTACGCGCGGGCCTACGAACACGCCCTCGCCTCGACCGCGATCGGCGTCGGCGACTGAGCACGACGCACGGGGCCCGCACCCGGGGCTGGCTCCACCCGAACGGTCGGGGGCGGGCCGTGCCGCACCCGTAGCGTCCGCTAGGGGGTTGCCGCCAGCGGTGCGTACGGCGCGGCGTCGCGGTCCCAGGCGGCGAGCACGGGGCCGCCCCCGCGCAGCCGCATGTGGGCCGCGAGTGCGATCATCGCGCCGTTGTCGGTGGCGAGGTCGAAGGGCGGGACGTGCACGTCGAAGCCGGTGGCGTCGAAGGCCGCCCGAAGACGCAGATTCGCGGCCACGCCGCCGGCCACGACGAGCGTCGTAAGGCCGGTGGCGGCCAGGCCACGCTCGGCCGTGCCGACGAGGGACCTGACGACGACCTCTTCGAAGCTCGCCGCCAGATCGGCCGGTTCGGTGTCGGGTTCGCGCTCCAGGCGCACCGCCACCGCCGTCTTGAGGCCGCTGAACGAAAAATCGTAGCCATCCTGCCCCTGAAGGGGGAGGGGCAGCGGAACCGCGCCGGGCGTGCCGGTCGTCGCGAGCTCGGCGAGGGGCGGACCGCCGGGATACCCGAGCCCGAGCAAGCGAGCGACCTTGTCGAAGGCTTCGCCGGCGGCGTCGTCGCGGCTGCGGCCCAACTCGTCGAGGTCACCCCAGGCGCGCACGTGGAACAGGCTCGTGTGGCCGCCGGAGGCGATGAGGCAGAGGAAGGGCGGCTCGAGCGCCGGGCCGCCGTCCGGATCGATCGCGCTCGAGGCGATGTGCCCCTCGAGGTGGTGCACCGGTACGAA
>CBDUCW010000180.1:0-5273 GCA_965365745.1 uncultured Trueperaceae bacterium | reverse complement strand
GACTACCTGCGCTCGGCCGCCGCGCTGGCCACTCTGCCGGCGCAGCGCGCCGTTCTGGACGCGAACACGGCCGCCCACCTCCTCCGTACGGGCGACGCCGAGACGGCCACGCTCCGCATCGAGGCCGCCGAGGAACAGGTCGCCGCCCACGAACTCGACGCCCCCGGGCTGCACCTGCGCCTGGCGGTGCTCCGCGTCGAAGCGGCGCTGCGCCGCGGCGAGCGAGCCCGCGCGGTCGACGCGCTGGTCCGGATCGTGCGCGCCCCGGCACCCGAACTGTGGATCGACGGGGTGCTCCGCCTGGCGGCGCGCCGAGCTCGAACCCTCGGGCACGACGATCTCGGCGATGATCTCGCCAGCGCCCTCGGCCTCGACCCCTCGGCCGCCGTCGACGCCCGCGTCCGCCCGCCCGACCGTCTCGTGGCGATCCGACGCGCTGGGCAGGCGCGTCGTCGATCGCGCTCCGGGGCCGACGCCGCCTGACGGCTCCGGCCGCCCGAGGCCCCGGACACCGCCCTCCCGGCGACGCATCCGGTCCACATCACCGCTCAACCCTTTCTCCGCACGCCGCCCCACCGCACCCGTACGCACCCCGAATCGAGGCCGCACGCATGCTCGTCCGCGACATCATGACCACCCAGGTGGTCGCCATCGACTCCGATCTGCCGATCCGCGACGCGACCGCGCTCATGACGCAGCGCGGCGTCCGCCACTTCCCCGTCATGCACCCGGCTTCGGGCTCCGACGAGGACGCCGACCGCAGCCGGCTCGCCGGCATCGTGTCCGATCGCGACCTGCGGACCGTCGGCAGCGACCACCCCGACGCCGACCCGTCGATCGGCGTGCGCGATCCGGTCGCCGCGGTGATGCGTTCGCCGGTGCTCACCGCCCACCCGCTCGAGCCCATCGAAGAGACGGCCCGGGCCATGCGCGACCGGCGCGTGGGCGCGATGCCGGTCATGGACGGAGACGATCTGGTGGGCATCGTCACCTCGGCCGACCTGCTCTCCGCCCTCGTGCGCATGACCGGCGTGGGCGTCGGCGTCAGCCGCCTCGAGGTCGAACTCCCGGATCGCCCCGGCGCGCTGGCGGGCCTGCTCGACCGGATCGCGTCGCGCAACGCGAGCGTGACCAGCGTGATGTCGGCCCGCAGCGAACCGGACGCCATCACCTTCGTGCTGCACGTGGCGACGATCAACGGACCCGGCCTGACGACGTTCCTGCGCGACGAAGGCTACACGATCCTGTGGCCCCGGGCGCTGGCCGACGATCTCGCGCCCACGGCCTCCCCGTGAGCGGGGCCGACGCCCCGGTGGCAGCCCGCTTCGTCTACGCGCCGGAACTCGCCACCTGGGAGCTCGCCGACGGGCACCCCTTCAAGCCGATCCGGCTCGAGCTCACCCGCAGCCTGCTGCGCGCCTCCGGGCTGCTCGACGACGCGCACGAGGTGCGGCCCGAGCCGATCGACGACGCCGAGCTCGAACGGGTGCACGACCCGGCCTACGTCGACACGGTCCGCCGCGTCTCGCGCGGCGACGCGGCGCCGAACGCCTACGCCTACGGCCTCGGGACCGGCGACACGCCGATCTTCGCCGGCATGCACCGCTCGGTGCGCGCCGTGTGCGCGGCGACGCGCACCGCCGTCGACGAGGTCGCCTCGGGCCGGGCCACGGTGGCCGTGAGCCTCTCCGGGGGGCTGCACCACGCCCACCGAGCGCGCGCCTCCGGATTCTGCGTCTACAACGACCTCGCCGTAGGCATCGAGCACGCCGCACGAAGCCACGGGCTGCGGGTCGCCTACGTCGATCTCGACGCCCACCACGGCGACGGCGTCCAGAGCCTGTTCTGGGACCGACGCGACGTGCTCACCATCAGCCTGCACGAGTCGGGACGCTACCTGTTCCCCGGCAGCGGCCACGCCTTCGAGATCGGCGGCGACGACGCGCTCGGCACGGCGGTGAACGTTCCGCTCGAGCCGATGACCGATGGCGACAGCTTCCTCGACGCCTTCGACCGGGTCGTGCCTGCGGCGCTGCGCGCCTTCGCGCCCGACCTCATCGTGCTGCAGGCGGGGGCCGACATGCACCGCCACGATCCGCTCACCCACCTCGGGCTCGAACTCGACGCCATGCGGGCGAGCTACGCCCGCATGCGCGACATCGCGCGGGAGGTCTGCGGCGGCCGCCTCGTCGCCACCGGCGGCGGCGGCTACGACCCCTACCGCACGGTTCCGCGCGCCTGGGGCTGGCTCTGGGCCGAACTCACCGATCGTGCGCTGCCCGACCCGCTCCCTGCGGCGTGGCGCGAGGCGTGGCGCGACCGCGTCTCCGACAGGCTGCCCGAGCGTCCGCTCGACGCGCCCGCGCCGCGCCCCGCACGGGCGGCGACCGCGGAGGCCGCGAATCGTGCCGTGGTGGGCCGACTTCTGGAGCAACTCGGCACGGTCTGGAACGACCCCTCCTACGGCGCGGCGTAGGATGGGGGCGAGCCGTGCGCCCGCGCGCCGTTCGCACCCGCGCTCGGACCGGTCCCGGCCCGAGCCTCGCGGCCTTCGGATGCCGACGGGGCTCGGGTAGGGTGGTCGCGACGAGGAGGCAGACAGCATGAAGATCGGATTCATCGGCCTGGGCACGATGGGCGCGCCGATGGCGCGGCGCCTCGTGGACGCCGGCCACGACGTCACGGTGCACAACCGAACCCGCGAACGCGAGGAGCCGCTCGCCGCCGCGGGCGCGCGGCGGGCCTCGACCCCGCGCGAGGCGGCCGAAGGCAACGCGCTCGTCATCACGATCGTGTCGGACACGCCGGACGTGCAGGCGGTCGTGCTCGGCGATCACGGGGCCGCCGAGGGGATGCACGAGGGGAGCGTGCTGGTCGACATGTCGACGATCGCCCCCGGCGCGACGCGGCGGATCGCGACTGCGCTCGAGGAGCGCGGCGTCGCCATGCTCGACGCGCCCGTGTCGGGCGGGAGCGAGGGCGCCGAACAGGGCACGCTCTCGATCATGGTCGGGGGCGACGACGAGGCGCTCGAGCGCGTTCGCCCGGCACTCGAGACGCTCGGACGCACGATCACCCACGTGGGCCCGGTGGGCGCCGGCCAGATCACGAAGGCGATCAACCAGGTCGTCATCGCCGGCACCTACGCGGCGATCGCGGAGGGCCTCGCGCTCGGGCTCGCCGCCGGCATCGACGTCGAAGCCGCCCACGCGGCGGTGTCGGGGGGCGCGGCGGGATCGTGGGGGCTGACGAACCGAGGGCCCAACATGATCCGCAACGAGTACCCCTTGGGCTTCCGGACCCGACTGCACCGCAAGGACCTCGGCATCGCGCTCGACGCCGCCCGCGATCACGGGGTTCCCATCCCCATCGCCGCCTACGTCGAGCAGCTCGAGACCGGCTTGATCGCGCGCGGCTACGGCGACGAGGACGTCAGCAACATCGCCCGGGTCGTGCGCGAGCAGGCCGGGCTCGACGGGCCCTCGCGCGGGGGCTCGAAGCCGAGCGACTAGCTCCGCGTCGCGAACACCCAGATCCGCGGCGCGTCGGGCGGAGCCGGCTCGCCGCCCGGGTACTCGACGATCTCGATGTCTCGGTAGCCGGCGCCTCCGAGGGCGGTGCGTACCTCGTCGGGGTCGTAGGGGCGCTCGTAGTGCGTCTCGGTGAAGCTCGTCGTGGGGGTCTCGCAGTGCGCGTCGACCCGCGCCAGGCCGCGCTCCGCATCGAAGCTGTGGCGCCAGTCGTAGTACACCTCGCCGGCCCAGCCGCGGACCCGGTCGGACTCCCACAGCTCGGCCAGGCCGACGGTGGTGTTCACGTCGAAGGCCAGGACCCCGCCCGACACGAGGTGCCGCCGGACGTTGACGAGCGCGGCGACGAAGTCGTCGAGCGTGAGCAGGTTGTTGAGCGCGTCGAACACCGAGTAGACGAGGTCGAAGCGCGCGTCGAGGCGAAACGCGTCGAACCGCCCCTCGACGAAGCGGGCGCCCGGGAACTTCGCCCGAGCCACCTCGAGCATGGCCGGTGAGCCGTCGAGGCCTACGACCTCGTATCCGCGTTCGAGCGCCGGAGCGGTGGCGTTGCCCGTCCCGCAGCCGAGATCGAGGAGCCGACGCAGCGGACGACCCACGCGCCGGGCCTGCGCGCGCCGCTCGAGGAAGGCGAACCAGTCCGCGTAGTCGATGTCCTCCATGATCGCGTCGTAGACGCGCGCGAGGGCCGTGTACGGGGCGGCCCTTCCCGCGGCTTCCGCGCCGCGGCCGTCCGGCGCGCTCGACGTCGCCCCGTCGAGCGGATGCCCTGCCTCGTCGCGCGCCTCGTCCATGGCCGCCGAGTATCGCACGCGTCCCCGGGCGAGCGTCCGGCGCCCTCGGCGCCGCGTGGGATCTCCCGGTCGACGGCAACTGTGAAGTGGACGCCTTGCGTACCCCGGATCGATCTCGTACAATTCTCGCGAACCTGCAAGGGCGTGTCTCCGCACCCCGCTGCCCCCCCGGCGGAGATCCTCTTGTAGGTTCTCTCTTTGGTCCGGATGCGGCGCTCCTCGGAGGGGCCTCCGAACGGGCGAGACGCGAGTCTCCGCCCGTCGGTCGCGCTCCGGTCCGGTGCGCTCCGGACCTCGCTCAGGCGACGGGCGGCAGGCGCAGGACGACCTTGCCCATCGTGTCGTTCGTGCGGAGCGCCTGGTGCGCGGCCTCCGCATCGCGTACGTCCAACACGCGGTCGATCACCGGCGCGATGGCGCCGGACCGCAGGGCGGATCCGAAGCGGTCCCAGAAGGCCCGCATCAGACCCGCCTTCTCGTCCACCGGGCGGCCGCGCAGCGTGGAGCCCTTCACGGTCGCGTGGAGGCGCATCAAACGACCGATGTCGAAGCAGGCGTCGCGGCCCGAGAGCGTCGAAATGTAGACGATCCGGCCGCCGTGGGCCAGCAGGTCGAGGTTCAGGTCGACGTAGCGCTCGCCGACCATGTCGAGCACCACGTCGATCCCGCCCGAGGCCGCGCTCCCGGACCCGGCGAGGCCGGCGGGGTCGGCAGCCGCTTCGGAAGCGAGCGCCGCGGCGAGCTCGCGGCGGACGTCCTCGGTGCGGTAGTCGACGGCACGGGCCGCGCCGAGCGTTTCGCAGAGGGCCACCTTGTCGGGGCGGCCCGCGGTCGCGAACACGGTGCAGCCGGCCGCGGCCGCGAGCTGAATCGCCGCCGTGCCCACTCCCGAGGCGCCGCCGTGCACCAGGACGCGTTCCCCGGGTTGCAGCGCCCCCTCGACGAAGAG
>CBDUCW010000179.1:0-5277 GCA_965365745.1 uncultured Trueperaceae bacterium | reverse complement strand
GGCGTCGCGGGACGCGGGGCGGCCTCAGCGACGCTCGAGATCAAGGTCGTAGTCCACGATGACGGGTGCGTGATCGCTCAGCACGGGCTCCATCGGGATGTCGACCCCGTGGGCCCGCTCGTGCAGCGCCGGCGAGGTCAGCTGGTAGTCGAGCCGCCAGCCGACGTTGCGCGCGCGGGCGTTGCTGCGGTACGACCACCAGCTGTAGATCGCCGTGTCGTCGCCCACGAGTTCGCGGGTGGTGTCGACGAGCCCGAGGCCCAAGTAGCGCCCGAACCAGCGCCGCTCCTCGGGCAGGAAGCCGCTGGTCGTACGGTTCGAGCGCCAATTCTTCAGATCGACCTCGCGGTGGGCGATGTTGAAGTCGCCCGCGAGCAGCACGTGCCCGCGCGCCTCGAGCAGTTCGCGGGTGTAGGTGACGAAGCTGCGCAGGAACTTCATCTTGACGTCCTGGCGTTCCTCGCCGGTGGTGCCGCTGGGGATGTAGACCGACACGATCGAGACGTCGCCCACGTCGACGCGAAGCACGCGCCCCTCGGGGTCGTACTTCTTGACCCCGATGCCGCGGCGCACGGCGTCGGGGGCGACGCGGGTCAGGACGCCGACGCCGCTGTAGCCGGAGCGCTCCGCCGGGAGCCAGGCCGCGTGGTACCCGGCCGGCGGATCGGGGATGTCGGCCCGGTCGGCCCGCACCTCCTGCAGGCAGATCACGTCGGGGCGGACGTCTGCGACGAAGTCCTCGAAGCCCTTTCGGTAGGCGCTGCGAAGACCGTTGACGTTGAGGGTGGCGACACGCATACGCCCGCAAGGCTACCGCCCGCGCCGCAAGCGAACTGCAGCCTGGCCGCCCGGGGCGAGCGCCGCGCCACCGCACGTCGCCCTACAGTGGTGCGCGCCCCGCGGGCCTAGGCTCGGGGATGAAATCACCGGCTGCGGTTCCGACCGCACGGAGGAGGATCCGATGCTCGACGTAGGCGACACCGCTCCCGACTTTTCGCTCGAAGACCAGAACGGCGAGACCCACCGCTTGGCCGACGCGCGCGGCTCGTGGGTGGTGCTGTACTTCTACCCGCGCGACGACACCCCCGGCTGCACCAAGGAAGCCTGCAGCTTCCGCGACGACTACGACACGTTCACCGACCGCGGCGCCGTGGTCTTCGGCATGAGCGCCGACGACCGGGCGAGCCATGCGAAATTCGCGGCGAAGTACGACCTGCCGTTCCCGTTGCTCGTCGACCCCGACAAGGCCACGCTCGAGGCCTACGGCGCCTACGGCGAGAAGAAGATGTACGGCAAGACGTACATGGGCGTGAAGCGCATCACCTACCTGATCGATCCCGAGGGCGAGATCGCGCACGTCTGGACGAAGGTCAAGACCGACACCCACGCCGGCGACGTGCGCGAGGTCCTCGAGGAGAAGCAGGCGGCGTAGCAGCCTAGGCCCGAACGAGCTTCACGGGGCGCCGGCTCGAGCCGGCGCCCCGTTCGTCGTTCGCTCCGCGCGGCTCGACGTGCCATCGTCGCGCGGGACGCTACGTCGCCTTCGCGAAGCGTGCCTTGAGCCGCTCGATGCGGCGAGCGAGATCCTCGCCGCTGTGCCGGGCGCTCAGGCGCTCCACGAGCAGCGGGAAGGCGAAGGGGCTGACGCGCGGCGGCGTGCGCAGCACCGGCTCGAGCGCCCGCATCCGCGCCAGCGCGGCGGCCAGGCGCGAGCGCTCGAGGTTCTGCTCGAGCACCTCGCGCCGCGCCTGCGCGAGGAGCAGGCTGTCGGGTTCGTAGCGGCGGAACATCTCGTACAGGGTGCCGCTGCTCGCCGTCGTCTGGCGAGCGCCCTTGCGCGTGCCGGGGTAGCCGGCGAAGATCAGCCCCGCGATCTGCGCGATGCCGCGGAAGCGGCGCTTCGCGAGCTCGCTGAGGTTGAGGCTGGCGACGATGTCGTCGTCGAGCCCGTCCGCGGCGAACAGCTCCGGGCGCACCAGCGCGGCGAAGGGGTAGTCGTCGGGCCCGAGCAGCTCGAGCCCGTAGTCGTTGACGCTCATCGCGAAGGTCGCCGGGCGCGCGGCCGCGAGGCGGGTGGCGAGGAGGGCGGCGAGCCCTTCGTGCACGCGTCGGCCCTCGAAGGGGAACAGGAACAGGTGCCGCCCCTCGCGGCTGTCGGCGACCTCGATCAGCAGGCGACCGGGGTCGGGCACCGCGCTGAGCCGCTCCTGGGCGTCGAGGATCGGCGCCAGGCTGCGCAGCTCGGCGGTGGCGTCGCGGGGGACGGCGAGCTCGTCGCGCACCGCCGCGCTGAGCGCGTCGGTGAGCGGGAGGCGCCCGCCCGCCCAGGCGGGCGTACGCGTGGACCGCTTCGTGCTGGTCCGCACGTAGGCCTGCAGGTCCTTGAGCATCACCAGTTCGAGCCGCCGCCCCGCGAAGGTGAACACGTCGCCCGGCTTCAGCCGACCGATGAAGCGCTCCTCGACGCTTCCGAGGGGCTTGCGGTTGGTGTAGGAGACCTTGACCACCGCGTCGCCGGTGATCGTGCCGATGCCCATCCGGTGGCGGCGGCGGAGCCGCTCGCTCGCGATGCGCAGGCGGCCATCGTCGTCCTCGCGGAGCTTGGCGTACTCGGGGTAGGCGCGCAGGCTGCGGCCGCCGTGCCGCACGAAGGCGACGATCCAGTCGAACTCGGTGCGGTCGAGATCGGCGTAGCCCTGCGCGGTGCGCACCTCGTCGAACAGCGCATCGGGCTGCACGCCGTCGCCGCAGGCGAGCGTCACGAGGTGCTGCGCGAGCACGTCGTAGGGCTTGGCGATCGGATGGCGCGCCTCGATGCGGCCGGCCTCGAGCGCTCGCCGCGCCGCGCTGATCTCGAGCAGCTCGAGCGCGTGGGTCGGGACGAAGGTGACGTCGCTGACCCCCTCGGGAACGTGCGCGCTGCGGCCGGCGCGCTGCAGCAGGCGGGCGACCCCCTTGGCGCTGCCGATCTGCACGACGCGTTCGACCGGCTGGAAGTCGACGCCCAGATCGAGGCTCGAGGTGCACACGACCCAGCGGATGGCGCCGCCCTTGACGCCCGCTTCGATGCGCTCGCGCTCGGCCTTGGCGATGCTGCCGTGGTGGAGCGCGACGCGCGCCGCCAGCTCCGGATCGCGCGATGTCAGGGCGCGCTCGAGCTCCTCGAACCAGCGCTCCGCCTGCCGCCGCGTGTTCGTGAAGATCAGGGTGCTCACGTCGGGATCGAGCGCTTCGAGCACCGCGGGCAGCATGCGCATCCCGAGGTGCCCCGCCCACGGGAAGCTGTCGATTTCGTCGGGGATCAGGCTCCGCACCCGCGTCTCGCGCCGCAGGTCGCTGCGCAGCACGACGGGGTCGCGGTCGGCGCCGACGGCCGCACGGGCGGCGAGGTCGAGATCGGACAGCGTGGCGCTGAGCGCCGTGGTGCGCGCCGCGGGGGCGAGGCGGCGAAGCCGTGCCAGCGCGAGCTCGAGGAGGCTGCCGCGCTTGGTGGCGAGCAGCTCGTGCCACTCGTCGACCACGATGGTGCGCAGCCGAGCGAAGCGGGCCGCCGCGCCCGGGTAGCTGAGCATGAGGCTGAGCGACTCGGGCGTGGTGACCAACACCTGGGGCATGGCGTCGAGCTGGTTGCGCTTGCGGTGGCTGCTCGTGTCGCCGGTGCGGGCCTCGACCCGGACGTGCGGCAGGCCGAGGTCGGCCGCGGCCTCGGCGATCGCCGCTTCGATGTCACGGCTCACCGCGCGCAGCGGCGTGAGGTAGAGGAGCCGGAGCCCGGTGCGTTCGTCGTCGGCGAGGAGCGCGAGGTCGGGCAGCACCGCCGCGTAGGTCTTGCCGCTTCCGGTCGGGACGCTGATCAGGCAGTCGCGCCGCGCCAGGTTCGCGCTCCAGGCGCGGCGCTGGAAGTCGAGCGGGCTCCAGCCGCGCGCGGCGAAGAAGCGCTCGAGAGCGTCGGGTGCTCGGGCCGTGGGGGGCGGATCGACGGCGGGGTCGGGCGTCGGCGTCACCCCTCGAGCATCCGTCGGGCGGGCGCGCGGCGCGACGGGGCGGCCCACACTCGCGAGGGGGGGCGGTGCGGGTCCGCCGGTCGACGGTGGCCTGGCGTCGCTCCGTTGGCGGCGGTGCGGTCGTGGCGTTCGGCGATGCAGCGGGGCGCGGTCGAGGGCGCCGTCGCCGCAGTAGCCTGGAGGGAGCGGGCGATGGCTCGGCACCCCGGCCGCCCGGCCGGCGGGGCGAGCGGTGCGCGCAGAGAGGATCGCCATGGCCACGACCGCTTCGCCGACCTTCGAGGGCTTCGATCCGGCGACGATCACCTTCTTCGAGGGGCTGCACGCCGACAACAGCAAGGCCTACTTCGAGGCGAACCGCGAGACCTACGAGACCTTCGTGCGCGAGCCGATGCAGCGGCTGCTCGCCTCGTTCGAGGGCGTCTTCGGTCCGTGGAAGATGTTCCGCCCCAACCGCGATCTGCGCTTCACCGACGACAAGCGCCCCTACAAGGAGTCGGTCGCGGGGACGGTGGGCGTGGGTGGCGGCGTGCGCGGGGTCGGATCGCGCTACGTGCACCTGACCAAGGACGTGTTCTTCGTGGGCGGCGGGCTCTACCGCATGGACAAGGGCACGCTCACGCAGTACCGCAAGGTGGTCGACGACGAAGGGCACGGCGAGGCGCTGCGCGCGATCCTCGACGAGCTCGAGGCGCAGGGCTACGCGATCGGCGGCAAGGAGCTCGCGAACGGACCCCGCGACTACCCGAAGGACCACCCCCGCATCGAGCTGCTCAAGCACAAGGGCGTGGTGATGAGCCGGCGCTGGGGGATCGAGGACTGGCTGTTCACGCCCGAAGCGGCCGATCGCGTGGCCCGGGTGTTCGCCGACGCCGTGCCGCTGAACGCCTGGCTGACGACCCACCTCGAAGGCTACGCCGACGAGCGGCGGCGGCGCTGAGCGATCCGCGTGCGTTCGGCCTGCCGGCGCGACCCACGAAGGGTCGGCGGCGCCGACCGTGCCGCGCTAGTCCGCGGTGACGACCTTGACCATCTGACGCACGGCGCCCACGTGGTACGCGACGTGGGCCACGGTGGAGATCAGCGTGGTGAGCCGCGTCTCGTTCTCGGCGTCGACGCCCGTCTCGACGTGGTCGAGGAGGGCTTGCGCCTCGCGCCGGAGGTCGGCCTGGAGCTGCGCCCACGCCGCGGCATCCACGGTGTCGACCGACCAGCTCTGGCTCCAGTCGACGTCGGGCCGCTCCCCGCGGACGAACGCGTTCAGGATCGACAG
>CBDUCW010000178.1:0-5300 GCA_965365745.1 uncultured Trueperaceae bacterium | reverse complement strand
CGGCGACGGGAGCGGCCTCGTGAATCGAATGTTCGGGGTCGCCAAGACGCTCTTCGGCCGCCCGCCCGAGCGGGGTGCGCGTACCGGCGTGCGGCTGGCCAGCGATCCGGCCGCACTCCAGGAGAGCGGCGGCTACTGGATCGACGATCGCCGCACGCCGCCGCCCCGCGAAGCCGGCGACCCGCAAGCCCAGGCGCGCCTGTGGCAGCTGTCGACCGACCTCGCCGGGTACGAGGCCGATCCAAGCACGCGGTTCACGATCCCGTCCGAGGAGGCGGCATGATCGACGCGACCATCGACGAGCGCAGGACCTCCGACGATCTGGACCGCCAGAAGCGCAGCCCGGTCCCCGACGGCGTCATCGGGCCGCTCCGCGACCGCTGGAGCCCGCGGGCCTTCGACCCGACGCCGGTTCCGGAGGACGTGCTGCGAACCCTGTTCGAGGCCGCGCGGTGGGCGCCGTCGTCCGGCAACCACCAGCCGTGGCGCTTCCTCGTGGTCGACCGCCGCGACGCCGTGGCCCACGACGAGGCGCTCGCCTGCCTGAAGCCGAAGAACGCCGACTGGGCGAAGCGCGCGCCGCTGCTCGTGTTCACCTTCGTCGAGCGCGCCTACAGCTCGAAGAGGGGCGCCACCCGGGCCAACCGCGCGGCCGAGCACGACCTCGGCCTGGCGGTCGCGAACCTCACGGCGCAGGCCACCGCCCACGGCCTGTCGGTGCATCAGATGGGGGGCGTTGACCTCGAGGCGATCCGCCGGACGTACGAGGTTCCCGAGGGATTCGACCCGTTCACGGCGGTGGCGATCGGTCGGCGCGGCTCTCCCGAGGTGCTGCCCGACGATCTGCAGGTCAAGGAAGCGCGGACGCGCACGCGGCGTCCGCTCGAGGAGACCGTGTTCCGCGGTCGTTTCGGGCGGCCGGATGCTTCGCTGACCGGAGCCGAATCCGGCGACGCCGAGCCGGGCTGAGCCGGCCGCGTGGCGCGCCGTCGGGGAATCGCAGCCCGTCGCGGGTCGCCCCGGCGGGCGAGCCACGACGGGCGCTCGGTGGCCCTGTGCGCCGGGCCGTCAGGCCTCGGGCATCACGATCCAGAGGATCAGGTAGATCCACAGACCGCCGCTTGCGAAGAGCAGCAGCAGGACGAAGATCACGCGGATCAGCGCGGGGTCGAGATCGAAGTACTCGGCCACCCCGGCGGCGACGCCGGCGATCATGCGGCCGTCTTTGGGTCGGGTGAGTCGTTTCTCTGCCATGGCCCCACCGTAGCGATTCGATCTCGATCGCACACCCTCCAAAGGTTGGAGGCAGGAAGGTCGTCAGGCGCCGGGCTCGAGCGCGGCCCGGCACACGGCGCAGTAGGCCTGCTCCGGCACCGTGCGGCCGCACGAAGGGCACGTGCGCGAGCCGCGAATCACCGCACGGGCGCCCAAGGCGCGGAGCTCGGCGGCGATCAGCACCGCGTCCTCTTCGGTGACGTCGCGAATGGAGAGTTCGACGTCGCCGGCGCGAGCCGCCACCACGAAGGCTCCGCGCTGGTACGGCGCGTCGCCGTCGCCGTCGTTGCTCCGCTCGACCGCTGCATGCACGTCGCGGACGAACGCCAGCAACGCATCTTCGGAGCCCGGATCGCTCATGGCGTGATGCTAGCAACTGCCGGGGCCGCCGGTACACTTCGCCCATGAACGACGCCGCGACCGCAGCCGATGACGTCCCCATCCCCGCGCGGCGGCTCGATGCGCTGATCGGCGACACGCCGATGATCAAGCTCCAGCGCGTGGTCGAACCCGGCATGGCCGAGGTGTGGATCAAGCTCGAAGGCTACAACCCCGCCGGCAGCATCAAGGACCGGACGGCGATGGGGATGATCGCGGACGCCGAAGAGCGCGGCATCCTCACGCCCGGCTCGGGGCAGACGATCGTCGAGCCGACCTCCGGGAACACCGGGATCGGCCTGGCGTTCCTGTCGGCGGTGCGTGGCTACCGCTGCGTGATCGTGCTGCCGGATTCGATGAGCCAGGAGCGGGTGCGGACGCTGCGCGCGTACGGCGCGGAGCTCGAGTTCACGCCCGGCCACCTGCGCATGCAGGGCGCGATCCCCCGCGCCCAGGAGCTCGTCGAGGAGCTCGAGGGGTGGATGCCCAACCAGTTCGAGAATCCGGCCAACCCCGCCTTCCACGAGCGCGTGACGGGTCCCGAGATCTGGAACCAGATGCAGGGGCGCATCGACGCCTTCGTGTGGGCATCGGGGACCGGGGGGTCGATCAGCGGGATCGGGCGCCACCTCAAGCGCCAGCGTCCCGAGACGCGCGTCGTCGCCGTCGAGCCCGCGCGGAGCGCCGTGATCAACGGCTTCGAGCGCGGCGCGCACCGGTTCCAGGGGATGGGTCCGGGCTTCCTTCCGCCGAACCTCGACCTCGACCTGCTCGACGACTGCCGCATGGTGTTCGAGGAGGACGCGTTCCCGCTCGCCCGCCGGCTCGCGCGCGAGGAGGGGATCTTCGTCGGCATGTCGTCGGGGGCGACGGTGGTCGCCGCGCTCGAGGTCGCACGCGACCTCGGCCCCGACAAGGTCGTGGTCTGCCTCGCCGCCGACAGCGCCGACCGCTACGTCTCCACGGAGCTGTTCGACGACGACTGAGGGCCGCACCGCGCCGGGGTGACGGCCCGGCGTTCGCGCGGCCTAGAAGAGCGGATCGCTCCCGGCGATGGCCTCGACCGCGGTGATCGCGTCGAGGCGGAAGCTCAGCTCGCGCCCACGGAGGTGGCAGAAGCCGCGCACGTGCGTGGCGCCGACGCGCAGCACGTCGACCCGACGCGGCGTGGTTCCGTAGGTCAATCGCACCGAACCCTGGCGCGCGGCGGCGTCCGCCAGCAGCCGTACGTGGCGCTCGCGTTCGCCGTGAGGTGGCAGCGTCGGCGCGCCGTCGCCCGGCGTCGCCGCCTCGCTCACGCGAGCGCGGAGCCGATGTCGAGCGTGCCGACCAGCTTGCCGTGCAGCGCGCCGTTGGAGGCCACGACGGTGGGATCGTCGAGGCGGTGCGGCGCCCCGCTGGCCCCGGTGACCGTGCCGCCCGCCTCGTGGATCAGCAGGGTGCCCGCGGCGACGTCCCAGGGGTTGAGCCCGAACTCCCAGAAGGCGTCGAGGCGTCCGCAGGCGATGTTGGCCAGGTCGAGGGCCGCCGCGCCGAGGCGGCGCACCGCCCGCGTCGTGGGCAGGGCTCGGGCGAAGACCTCGAGCGCGGCCGCGCGCATCTCGGCGCGGTGGGGGAAGCCGGTCGCGAGCACGGCCTTCGACAGGTCGGCCTCGCGGCTCACGTGCACGGGGCGGCCGTTGAGGTGGGTGCCGCCGCCGCGAACCGCGGTGAACATCTCGTCGCGGACGCTGTCGATCACGACGCCCACTTCGAGCCGGCCGTCGACCTCGAGCGCGATCGACACGCAGTAGTAGGGGATTCCGTGCGCGTAGTTCGTCGTGCCGTCGATCGGGTCGACGATCCAACGGAAGCGAGCGTCGTCCCTCTCCGCATCGGCCCCACCCATCCCCTCCTCTTCGCCGAGGATGGTGTGGCTGGGGTGCGCCTCGCCGATGATCTCGCGGATGCGCGCTTCGCAGAGCTTGTCGACGTGCGTGACGAGGTCGGCCGGGTTCGACTTCGTGTCGATCTCCAGCGTTTCGCCCTGGTGGGCGCGCTGCAGCGAGGCCGAAGCCCGTGCGGCGCGAATCGCGGTGTGCAGGTAGGGGCGCTGTTCGTCGCGGGCGAGGCCCGTGTCGGCGTCGGTCGTCGTGGCGTCGGTCATGCGCGCATGATACGAGCGCCCCGGGCACGGTTCGCGTTCACGGGGCGGCGAAGCGCGGTCGCGCCGACCGGTTCCGCGCGACCGGGCTCAGGCGAACTCGAGCTCGCGTTCGCTGTCGACCCCGGGGTCCGGCTCCGGCTCGGGTTCGGGCGCCGACGCCCCGTCGGCGCCCGAACCCTGCGGACGACCCGCCGAGCTTTCACGATCCGCGGCGTCGCCCGTCGGCCGCGGCCCTTCGTCGCCCGCGTCGGCTCCCTGCGCGCGTTGGCGCTGGCGCACCGGTTCGTCGCGCACCCGCGCCGATTCGTCGGGGGACACGAGCGCGCCGGTCCGGTTCGCGATCTCGCCGGGCGAGGGCTCCATGTCGGTGATCAGGCGCGCGTGCCGATCGAAGGTCAGGTAGTTGTAGGCCCAGTTGGCCAGCGCCTGGAAGCGGTTTTGGTGTCCGGGCAGGTAGATCAGGTGAATGAACAGCCAGCCGAGCCATCCGAGGAACCCGCGCAGGCGGAACCCGCCGAACCGCTTCGAGAGCTCCGCGACGCCGGCGTTGCGGCCGATGATCGCCATGATCCCGCGGTCGGCGTACGCGAAGTTCGCGGTGGGGCGCCCCTGCTCGAGGCGGACGATGTTGCGCGCGGCCGTCTTGCCCTGTTGGATGGCGACCTGGGCCACCTGGGGGTAGGCCGATCCGTTCGAGGTCTCGGTGCCCGCGACGTCGCCCGCCGCGAAGGCCCAGGGCCGCTCGGGGAGGCTGAGATCGGCCAGGGTACGGATCCGGTAGCCGCGACCGAGTTCGACGTCGAGCGCATCGACGAGCGGACTTCCGCGCACGCCGGCCGACCAGATGGTCGTGCGCGTCGGGATCTCGCTGCCGTCGGCGAGCACGACCGCATCGGAGCGAACCTCGGCGACGGTGGTTCCCGTGCGGACGTCCACGCCGCGCTTGCGAAGCACCGACGCCGCATGTTCGCGGCTGCCCGGCGAAAACGGTCCGAGCAGGGCGTCGGCCATCTCGAGGAGTACGATCCGCGCGCGCGAGACGTCGACTTCGGGGTAGTCCTTGGGCAGGACGCGCTCGAACAGCTCGGCCAGCGCACCGGCGAGCTCGACGCCGGTCGGGCCCCCGCCGACGAGCACGAAGGTCAGCTCGCCGTCGTCGATCGTCTCGGGGTGGGTCGCGGCGCGCTCGAAGCGACGCAGGACGTGGCTGCGGATGTTCACCGCTTCGCTGAGGCTCTTGAGGAAGAAGGCATGCTGCTTCACGCCGGGCACACCGAAGTCGTCGTAGATGGCGCCGGCGGCCACGATGAGGTAGTCGAATCCGAGGGCTTCGGCGTCCTCGAGCCGCAGCTGCTTGCGCTCCCAATCGACGCCGCTCACGGTGCCCTGCCGGAAGCGGACGTTGTCCTGCGACTGGAAGATCCATGTCGAACCGGTCTGATCGAATAGGGCCCAGAACATCGCCACGTAGGACGCGGCCACCAAGGCCATCCACACCCCG
>CBDUCW010000177.1:0-5334 GCA_965365745.1 uncultured Trueperaceae bacterium | reverse complement strand
CGCGGCCGCGGAGGCCCGCCTCGGCGAGCACGACCGTCTCGGCGCGGAAGTCGGGTTCGTCGTCGGCGGCGGCGTCGGCGGGGCCGACGACCAACACGCACTCGCCCTTGACGTCGGTCTCGGCGAGGTACGCCGCGAGGCCTCCGAGCGTACCGCGGTACCAGGTCTCGAAGCGTTTCGTGAGCTCGCGCACCAGGCAGGCGCTCCGGTCGACGCCGCACGCCTCCGCCAGGTCACGCACGGTGGCTTCGACGCGGTGCGGCGACTCGTAGACGATCGACGTGGCCGTCGATGCGGCCACGCCCTCGAGGCGGGCGCGCCGCGCCGATCCCGACCGCGGCACGAAGCCTTCGAAGGTGAAGCGTGCCGTGGGCAAGCCCGACCCGACCAGCGCCGGGATCGCCGCCGTCGGACCAGGAAGGACCTCGACCGCTACGCCGAGGCGGTGCGCGTGCCGCACGAGCTCGCTGCCGGGATCGCTGATGCCCGGCGTTCCCGCATCGGTCACGAAGGCGACGTGGGCGTGGTCCCGGAGCACCGCGGGGCCGCGCGCGTCCACGGTGTGGGCGTCCAGCCGGACCAGCGCCCGGTCGATGCCGTGGTGGCGCAGCAGCGCGCGGCTCCGCCGCGTGTCCTCGGCCGCGACGACGTCGGCCGCGCGCAGCGTGGCGAGGGCGCGGAGCGTGATGTCGTCGAGATTCCCGATCGGCGTGGGCACGAGGCTCAACCGCCTCGCGGCGGTCACCGGTCGATCGACCGCAACGTCGGACCCGCCCTCTGCGGCAGGGCGCGGATCCGTCGGGCCATCGGCATGGTTCGTCTCGTCGCGCGTCACGGCCGGTTGCATCCGGGCCCGGACGGTGGGCGCCCGCAGCGGCGCCTCCGCAGCGCCGGCGACAGGACCCTCGACGGACGCCCCGCGGGGCGTCGGCGCGCCGGGGTTCGAGTGGGAAGGTCGAGGCTCATCGGGTGTGGATCCTACCGTCGCGAGGCGCGGCCACTTGCAAGCTGCAGCGCCCGCGCGCGGGCGCCGCAGGCCGATCGGGCGCGCGTCGCCTGGACTCCTGCCCTACCGACGTTCGCGCCGGCATGCGCTAGAATACCCCCGATGGGTATCGACGCCACAGCCAAACGAAGCAAGGTCCGGTCCGCCGAGTCGCCGGGTCGAGCGTCCGACGCGACGCCGGCCATGGACCGCACCGACGAACCCCTCGACGCGGGGACCGCGGCGGGCGCCGGCGAGCGGCCGAGCGCCGGCCCGCCCATCCCGTCGATGGACGAGGCCCGCAAGCGTCGCATCCTCAACCGCTTGCGGCGCCTCGAAGGGCAGGTACGCGGGCTGCACCGCATGGTGGACGAGGACCGCACGTGCCAGGAAGTGCTGACGCTCCTCTCGGGCGTTCGGAGCGCCCTCGATGCCACCGCCGACGCGGTGCTCGAGCACTACCTCGAGACCTGCTCGACAGACCTGAGCGTGGGCGGAGAGGACGACGTGCAGGAGCTCCTTCGCGCCGTACGCCTCGCCCGCGGCTGACGACCGGCTGCCGCTGGCCGAACCGATGCGCTAGAAGACCGTGTAGGCGAGCCGCTGCAGGCGCGTGTCGGGGTAGTAGAAGGCCAGGATGCGCGCGTAGGGGTACCCGGCCAGCGCCAGGCCGCGGGCGCCGTACTGGCTCATGCCCACCCCGTGGCCCCACCCTTCGCCGCGCACGCGCAAGCCGCCGGTGACCCGAATGCGCGTCGACTTCAGCCCCCACGCCCGCACGACGTCGCGGAGCGTCGCGCCGTCGATCACCGCGCGGCCCCGCGTGCCGACCGCTTCGAGCTGCACGACCCGCCCCGACGGACTGTAGGCGAGGGCGCGCAACGACGTGAGCGCGCCCACGTCGTAGCCGGCGCCGGCCAAGGTATGGCCGCTCGCGACGGGATCGAGATCGACCGACCAGCCTCGGTGCGGGGACGAGACACGCACGTCCGTCTGCGCCCGCAGGTAGGGCAGGGCCCGCCCCCACACCTCCGCGCTCGACGCGATGGCTCCGCCCGAATCGGCGTGGTAGTAGGTCTGCGCCAGCTCCCCGCGGTACGTCAGCACGAGCCCGGCCGTCTCCGCGACGGCCCGGTCGGCCCGGGGGTGCTCGGCGGCCACGCCGTCGTAGACCTGGCACGCGTCGGTCGCGCAGACGTCCCACGCAGACGAAACGTCCAGGCGCGCGAGCGTGTACGTCCGCGCGGCGATCGCCTGCGCCTTCAGCGCGTCGAAGGGCCACACGGCCTGCATCTCGGCGGGGACGACCCCGCGGAGGTAGCTCTCGACGTCGAGTTCGTTGATCACGGTCAGCCTCGACCCCTCGGCCCGAACGCGAAGCAGGCCCCGGTAGCGTCGACCGTCGACACGGACGAAGTCGGACGCCGACGCGGGGCGGATCACCAGGGTGGCGCCGATGTCGCGGCCGTCGACGACGAGTCGCCCGTCACGCGCGCGCACGGGCCAGGCGAGGGGCGCGGTGGCATCGAATCGGCGCGTGCCGTCGACGTAGCCGCGGTGCGGCCCGTCGGCCGCGACCGTCACGGCGTCGACGCCCTCGAGGAGCAAGACCCGCACCTGCGGCAGTGCGGCGGCCGAGCTCAGCAGGAGCGCGGCGAAGACCGCGGCCACGATCCGAATCCGGGAGCGCCGCGGTTCGCGGCGCATCGACGCCCCGACGTCCGCCGCGGCGCGCGCGGCGACGGATCGAGTCCCCCGGGACCGGAGAGCAGAGTCGAGGCGCAGGGCGGGCAGCATGTCCGTCCATGATGGCTCGGCCGCCAGCCGGCGAAGACCGATTCCGCCACACGCGGGCCGCGCGGCGTGCGGGCGTCGTGTGCGACGATGCCCCCACGGAGGCCACGATGTTTCAAGACGATTTGCTCGCCGGTCGACGCATCCTGGTGACGGGCGGAGGTACGGGGCTCGGCCGCGCGATGACCGAGCGCTTCCTGGAACTCGGCGCCCGCGTGGCGATCGCGAGTCGGCGCCTCGAGCTGCTCGAGCGCGAAGCCGAGCGTCTTCGCGACGCCACCGGCGGCGACGTGGCCGCGTTCCGCGTGGACGTACGCGACGCCGACGCCGTCCACCGCCTGCTCGACGACGTCGACGCGCGCTTCGGCGGGCTCGACGTGCTCGTGAACAACGCGGCCGGCAACTTCATCTCCCCCACCGAACGGCTCTCGCATCGGGCCTTCGACAGCGTGATCGGGATCGTGCTGCACGGCACCGTGTACGCGACGCTCGAGCAGGGGAAGCGCTGGATCGAGCGGGAGCACCCCGGCGTGGTGCTGAACATCGCCACGCTGTACGCGCTCGGAGGGTCCGGCTACGTGGTCCCGTCGGCCGTCGCCAAGTCCGGCGTCGTGGCGCTCACGCGGTCGCTGGCGGCGGAATGGGGTCGCCACGGCATCCGGCTCAATGCGATCGCGCCGGGGCCCTTCCCCACCGAGGGCGCCTGGTCGCGGCTCATGCCCACGCCCGAGATCGCAGCGCTCTTCGAACGCCAGATCCCGCTCGGCCGCACCGGCGACCATCGCGAGCTCGCCGACCTCGCCAGCTACCTCGTGTCGGACGGAGCCGGCTACATCACGGGCGCGGTCGTCCCGATCGACGGGGGGCAGCGCGCCTGGAACATGGGCGAGTTCAACGTCCTCGACGAGGTCCCGGACGAGGCATGGGACGCCTTGGCCGCGGCGCGCGAAGCGAAGCGGAGCCGCGAGGCGTAGCCTAGCGACGGCGCCGCATTTGGCGGAACCCCTGACGCAGACCTAGCCCCGGACGAACCGCGAAGGCGCGGGTTCGCTACAGCTCGGGCTGCCCCGGAACGCGGAAGCGAAACAGCCCCGTCGCCTCGCTGAAGTCGAGTCGCACGGTGTAGCGCCCGAATCCCTCGTCGAGCAACTCGTTGAGGTCGATTCGCTCTCCGAACGAGTACGTTTCGTCGAAGATCTCTCGTACCGGCCCCGATCGCGTCCCCTCCTGGAAGCTGCCGAGATCCTGGTACGTCACGGTGACGGTGACGTCCCCGTTGCGAACGCGGCCCCACAGCTCCAGCGGGAACGTGTCGCGATTGATGGTGCGGCGCGAAATCTCGGCCGTGCCGTCGGCCTTGTAGACGTACACGGGGGTTTGGCCGGGTACGCCGAGCTGCCAGCCGCGCCACTCGCCCACCCCGAAGAAGATTCCGAGAACGAGCAAGACGAATACGAGGAAGTCACGCATGCCGCGAGTATAGCGGCGCACCGCCCCCTCCCCCCTACGAGAATCCTCACGAAACCCGCGCCGCACGCTCGGGGCGTGCGGCGCGGATGCGCTCGAAGGGCGAAGCCTCAGGCGTTCGCCGCGGCTTCCTCCTTGTAGAGGTTGCGAAGCACGGTGTGCAGGATGCCGCCGTTGCGGTAGTACTGCACTTCGACGGGGGTGTCGAGGCGGCACTTCGCCTCGAAGCTCCAGGTCTCGCCATCGGGCGGGGTGACGTCGACCGTCACGCTCTGGCCGGGTGCGAGATCGTCGTCGACGTGAATGGCGAAGGTCTCCTTGCCGCTGAGGCCGAGCGAGTTCATGTCCTCGCCCTCGGGGAACTGCAGCGGGAGCACGCCCATGCCGATGAGGTTGCTGCGGTGGATCCGCTCGTAGCTGGCGGCGATGACCGCCTCCACGCCGAGCAGGTAGGTGCCCTTCGCGGCCCAGTCGCGGCTCGAGCCCATGCCGTAGTCGATCCCGGCCAGCACGACCGTCGGGATGCCCTGCTCCTTGTAGTTGAGGCTGGCCTCGTAGACCGAGGTGACCTCACCGGTGGTGAAGTCGGTGGTCCAGCCGCCTTCGGTGCCGGGCGCGAGCTGGTTCTTGAGGCGAATGTTGGCGAACGTCCCGCGCGTCATGACGCGGTCGTTGCCGCGGCGCGAGCCGTAGCTGTTGAAGTCCTTGGGCTCGACGCCCTTGTCGATCAGGTAGCGGCCCGCCGGACCGTCCTTGGCGATGGCGCCGGCCGGCGAGATGTGGTCGGTGGTGGTGGAGTCGCCGACCTTGACGAGCACGCGCGCGCCCTCGATCGGGGTGATGGGCTCGACGTCGACGCCCATCCCGACGAAGAACGGCGGCTCCTGGATGTACGTGGAATCCTCGTCCCACTCGAAGAGCTGCCCGCCCTTGACGGGGATCTTGTTCCACTCTTCGTTCGACTCCTCGATGCCGTCGTAGAGCTTCTGGAACGTCGCGGGCTTCATCGCCGCTTCCATGTGCTCGGTGATGTCGGCGTAGCTCGGCCAGATGTCGGCGAGGAACACGTCGTTGCCCTGTTCGTCCTG
>CBDUCW010000176.1:0-5334 GCA_965365745.1 uncultured Trueperaceae bacterium | reverse complement strand
GCTACGTCGGCCGGGGATCCCTTGGCGATGCGCACCGAGAAGCCGTTGAACAACGACGAATAGGCGAACCGTTCCTCGAGCTCCAGGCCGGCACGGGAAGCGGCCGCCTTGAATTCGCGCTGCGCGTGCGCGATCTGACGGGCGGAACCGCCCTCGCTCGTGGGCGCGCCTTGGAGTTCGACGAACCACGCTTCGGGCGTTTCGTCCACGAAGCCCGCGGGCGTCTCGGACGGAATTGCGGCGTCGGGTTCGACTCGCTCGACCGAAGCTTCGCCCTCGAGTTCGACGACGGACGTCGAAGCGACCGGGTTCGTTGGGACCCCGCAGGCTGCGAGGACGAGCGCCACGAGCGCAAGTCCGACGAAGAGACCAAACCGTTTCATCCGGATGTACCTCCAAGAGAGAGACTGGATTCGATCTCGAATCGAACGGACCGACTTCGGTCGAACAGGACTCCGCGAAGCGGTCTCATGTCCGTGAGTGAGGTGCGCGTCCGCCAGTTCGAGAGAGACCTGACGAGCTTATCCCCCTCCTCGGGTTTCGACCCGACAACCGTCACATTTGGCGGTGGGTCACGCGCGTCGTCTGGACGGAGCGCGGTCCCGGCCGCTCCGGCGGCTGCGCTATGCTTCTGAATCAAAGCAACAGACGACGTTTCGTGCGCTCCCCCGGCCGATCCGCCGCCTCTGCAAGCGCGCTCCGCCCGGTGCGCGTTCGGGCGCGTTCATTCAAGGACTCGTTCTGGAAGCGACGAGCGGCCTGCGGCCGGCCAAGCCGATCGCATCGGCGCCGCGGAAGGCGGCCGATCTCGGGACCGGGCCTTCGTCGAGCGCACCACGGATGCGCGATCCGAACGCCCTCGCGCGACGTCCGGCCGAAAGGATCCCATCATGCCCGACCACATCGAATCCGTCCTCGCCGAGGGCCGCACCTTCGACCCTCCCAAGCGCTTCCGGCAGCAGGCCAAGATCGGCCGCGTCGAGGCCTACCGGGAGATGCACCGCCGATCGCTCGAGGAGCCCGACGCTTTCTGGAGCGAGGTCGCCTCGGAGCTGCACTGGTTCGAGACGTGGTCGTCCGTCCACGAGTGGGACGAGCCCTATACGAAGTGGTTCGTCGGCGGCAAGACCAACCTCGCCTACAACGCGCTCGATCACCAGATCGCGCAGGGGCGCGGCAACAAGGTGGCGTTCTTCTGGGAGGGCGAACCCGGCGACACCCGCGCGCTGACCTACAGCCAGATGCTGCACGAGGTCAGCAAGTTCGCCAACGTCCTCAAGAGCAAGGGGATCGCCAAGGGGGATCGGGTCGCCATCTACATGCCGATGATCCCCGAGGCGGTCGTGGCGATGCTCGCCTGCGCGCGCATCGGCGCCACGCACTCGGTCGTCTTCGGCGGCTTCAGCGCCCATGCCCTCGCCGACCGCGTGCTCGACGCGCAGGCCAAGGCGATCGTCACCGCGGACGGCGGCTGGCGCCGCGGTCAGGTCCTGCCGCTGAAGCCGGCCGTCGACGAGGCGGCGGAGCGCTGCGACTGCGTCGAAACCGTGATCACCGTGCGCCGCACCAAGAACGACGTCGACATGGAGCCCGAGCGCGACTTCTGGTACCACGAGCTGATGCGGCACGCCTCGCCGGAGTGCCCCGCCGAACCGCTCGATGCCGAGCACCCCTCGTTCATCCTCTACACGTCGGGCAGCACGGGCACGCCCAAGGGCGTGATGCACACCACCGGCGGCTACCAGACGTACACCTACCTCACGAACAAGTACGTCTTCGACCTGCGCGAGAACGACGTCTTCTGGTGCACCGCCGACGTGGGCTGGATCACCGGGCACAGCTACATCGCGTACGGGCCGATGTTCAACGGCGCGACCCAGGTGATGTACGAGGGCGCGCCCACCACGCCGCACGCCGGGCGTTTCTGGGAGCTCGTGGAGCGGTATCGGGCCACGGTGTTCTACACGGCGCCCACGGCGATCCGCGCGTTCATGAAGCTCGGGGACAAGCACCCCGGCCGCTTCGACCTCTCGAGCCTGCGCCTCCTCGGGACGGTCGGCGAGCCGATCAACCCCGAAGCGTGGATGTGGTACCGCCGCGTGATCGGCGGCGACCGCTGCCCGATCGTCGACACGTGGTGGCAGACCGAGACCGGCGGGATCATGATCACCACCCTCCCGGGCGCCCACGCCACCAAACCCGGCTCGGCCGGCTTCCCGTTCTTCGGCGTCGACCCTGCGATCGTCGACATCGACGGCAACGAGCAACCGTCCAACCAGGGCGGCTACCTCGTGCTCCAGCGCCCCTGGCCCAGCATGCTCCGCACGGTCTACGGCGACGACGAGCGCTACGAGAAGACCTACTGGGGCGAGGTGCCGCACGTCTACTTCGCCGGTGACGGCGCGCGGCGCGACGAGGACGGCTACTTCTGGATCATGGGGCGCGTCGACGACGTGCTCAACATCTCCGGGCATCGCCTCGGAACGATGGAGGTGGAGTCGGCGCTCGTGTCGCACGAGGCCGTCGCGGAGGCCGCGGTCGTCGGCCGCCCGGACGAGATCAAGGGGCAGGCGATCGTCGCCTTCGTCACGCTCGAGGGCGGGCGCGAGGAGAGCGAGGCGCTGCGGGACGCCCTCCGCGACCACGTGGCCCAGGAGATCGGCGCCATCGCCAAGCCGGCCGACATCCACTTCTCCGACCAGCTGCCCAAGACGCGCAGCGGCAAGATCATGCGCCGCCTGCTCCGCAGCGTCGCGGCCGGCCAGGAGCCGTCCGGCGACACGAGCACGCTCGAGGATCGCAGCGTCGTCGAGAAGCTGATCGAGCAGGCGCAGGCGCGGGGGGAGGAGCAGGCCGGGGCCTGACGCACGGGCAACGTGCCCGGCCTACGAGGCCCTGGAGGCTCCGCGGTGCCTCCGATTGCCTCGGTAGCGACATGGGGGCCTCCAGGGCCCTCGAACCCCGCCGCCGTCAGCCGAGCCCCTCGAGCGCCTGCTCGAGATCCGCGATGAGATCGTCCGCGGCCTCGATCCCCGTGGAGTAGCGGACCAGCGCTTCGGGAATCCCCATCGCGGCCCGCTCCTCCGGCGTGCACTCGACGTGGCTCGTCGTCGCCGGCGGGCCGACCACCGTCTCGACCGGACCCAGATTCGCGGCTCGGTGCGCGAGCTTCAGGCGCGGGAGGAAGGCCTCGAGCGCGTCCATCCCGCCGGCGATCTCGAAGGAGAGCATGCCGCCGAAGCCGTGCATCTGCCGCCGCGCCAGTTCGTGCTGCGGGTGCGAGGCGAGGCCCGGGTAGTGCACCTCGACGATCGCGGGGTGCCGCTCGAGCCACAGCGCGACCGCGAGCGCGTTGGCGTTCTGCCGCTCGATGCGCAGCGCCAGCGTCTTCATCCCGCGAAGCAACAAATACGCCGCGAACGGATCGAGCGCCGCGCCGTTGATCTCGCGGAAGGCGAAGATCCGGTCGATGCGATCGGGATCCCCGGCGACGACGCCCCCGAGCGCGTCGGCGTGCCCGCCCAGGAACTTGCTGGCGCTGTGGAGCACGAGGTCGGCCCCGAGCGCGAGCGGCTGCTGGTTGACCGGCGTCGCGAAGGTGTTGTCGACGATGACCCACGCGCCGGCAGCGTGGGCCGCATCGGCGAGCCGCGCGATGTCCTGGAGCTTGAGCGTCGGGTTCGTCGGCGTCTCGAGGTACAGCGCCGAGCAGCCCGCAGCGAGCTCGGCTTCGATCGCATCCATGTCGGTGGTGTCGAGCAGCGCGACGTCGATGTCGAAGGCCGGCAGGAACTCGGTGAAGATCCGGTTCGTGCCGCCGTAGGTGTCCTTGACGCTCACGACCCGGTCGCCCGGTCGGAGGTGGGCGAACAGGGCGTTGGAAACGGCCGCCATGCCCGAGGCGAAGCTGGTCGCGGCCTCGGCGCCCTCGAGCGCCGCGACCTTGGTCTCGAAGGCCGCCACCGTGGGGTTGGTGTTGCGGCTGTAGATGTGGCCGTCCGCCTCGCCACGCGCGGCGGCGAGCCAACTCGCGACGTCGTCGTAGCCGAAGGCGACGCTCTGATGGATCGGGACCTGCGTGGCGGCCCCGCCGGAGGCGGGGGCTTCGCCGGCCCATACGGCCGCTGTGGCGAGGTCGTGGGTCGGGGGTTCGGATGCCATGCGGGACTCCCGGAGCCGAGCGGAGCTCAGCGGCAGACGTCGAGGATTGCGTCGAGCAGCACATCTTCGCATGCGTGCAGGCTGGGGATGTGCAGCCACTCGTCGGCGGCGTGCATGCCGCCCCCCGTCGGCCCGAACACGACCGTGGGGATGCCTTCGCCGGCGATCAGCGCCGCATCCATCCAATAGGGGGCGCCGGCCAGCCGCGCCTCGCGCCCGAGCCGGGCGGCGACGGCGCGCGCCACGGAGCGCACGATCGGTTCGTGGGCGGCGGTCTCGAAGGGGGGTCGCGACATCGCGATGCGGGCGCTCGTTCGAATGCCCTCGGGCCCCTCGACCGTCGCGAAGCGCGACGCTCCACCGTCACGGGCCGACGCGGCGGATCTGTCGTCCCCGGCGTCCCCGACCGCCCAGGCGTCGCCGGCGACGGTCGAACGAGCGCGCTCGTCGATTGTTGCGTCCGCCGACCCGACGCCGCGTCCCGTGGACGCGCGGGAACCTCCCGCCGCCTCGAGCACACGCACGACCTCCGCCGCGACGGTGGCATCGGTCTCCCCCGGCACCGTGCGGCGTTCCACGACGAGCCGGCACGCCTCGGGCGTCACGAACCACGAACGCCCCCCGACGATCGGACCGGGCTGCAGGATGCCGCGGCCGACGCGGGGATGGGGATCGCGGGCCGTCAACTCCGCGTCGAACGCGGCGATCGCCGCCAGGATCCGGCCCGCGTGCGCGACCGCATTCGCTCCGCGATCGGGTTGCGAGGTGTGCGACGCCCGCCCCTCGACGTCGACCTCCATCACCACGAATCCACGGTGGGCGACGTGCACGTCGAGGCCGGTCGGCTCGGTCACCACGGCCGCAGCGGGCCAGAGCTCGAGGCGCTCGAGCGCGCGCAGCGCCGCGACCATGCCGACGCTCGCGTGCTCCTCGTCGCTGACGGCGGCGAGCACCACGTCGCCGCGCAGCCCCCTGTCGCGGCTCCGCACGAGCGCCGCCATGGCGGCGCCGAGCCCCGCCTTCATGTCGACGGCCCCGCGGCCCCGCAGGGCGTCACCGTCGATCCGGGGCTCGAACGGCGCCACCATCCCGTCGACGCCGACGGTGTCGAGGTGCGCGTTGAGCAGCAGTCTCTCGCCGGCCGTCGGCTCGGTGCCGCGGGCCACCACGATC
>CBDUCW010000175.1:0-5342 GCA_965365745.1 uncultured Trueperaceae bacterium | reverse complement strand
CGATCGCGGCGGTGGTGCTCGTGGTCGACGACGTGGTGACCACGGGCGCGACCGCCGAAGCCTGCGCCGCCGCCCTGCGGAGCGCCGGCGCGACCGACGTGCATCTGCTTGCGGTGGCGCGGACGGCGTCGCGCCGCGCGGATCGTGCCGCGCCGTCCGACCGGAACCGGGGGCACGCGGGGCCGCTCGGCGGCGCCGGGCGCGCCGGAGCGGGCCCACCGTGAGGGTCGACCGAAGCGCGTCTAGCGGACCGCGACGATCAGCCCGGTCATCACACCGAGCATCGCGCCCGCGAGCACCTGCGGGTAGGTGTGCCCCAGGAGCGTCTTGAGCGCCTGCGGTTGAAACCCTTCGTCGAAGAGGTGGCCGAGCTCGTCGACGAGATCGTTGATGAGCTGGGCCTGGACGCCCGCGGCGCGCCGGATCCCGGTCGCGTCGTACATCACGATGCTCCCGAACATCGCCGAGATGGCGAAGAACGGCGAACCGACGCCGTACTGGACGCCGATGCTCGCCGTCAGCGCCGCGACCGCCGCCGAGTGCGACGACGGCATGCCGCCGGTCTCGAGCAGACGGTCCGGCATCCAGCGGCGCTCGGTGACGAGGATCAGGAGCACCTTGAGCCCCTGCGCCACGAACACCGCAATCAGGGCCGCGATCAGCGGAACGCTCACCGATGCCTCCTCGAACCTCGCGCGGTCACGACGCCCCTGCTCCTGCGATGCGCCGTTCGGCGGCCTCGACCGTCGTGGCCACGACCATCGCGACGGTCACGAGTCCGGTCCCCCCCGGCATCGGCGTGAGCGCCCCGGCGACGAGACCAGGATGTCCGCGCTGCGGGCGAGGCCCGGCAGATCGACGGTGCGCGAGTGCGCCAGCGTGACGGTCGCGTTGCGCCGCAGGAACAGCGCGGCCGCGGGTTTGCCCACCAGGTTCGACCGCCCCACGATCACGACGCGGCGCCCCTCGATCTCGATGCCGAAGTGGTCGCAGATCGCGACGAGGCCGCGAGGCGTCGCCGGGAACAGCCCGGAGGCACCGCTCCACAGACGTCCCACGTTGATCGGGTGGAGGCCGTCGACGTCCTTGTCGGGATCGATGCGCAGCAGCACCGGCTCGGCCTGCAGGTCGCCGGGCAGCGGCAGTTGCACGAGGATGCCGTCGACGGCGTCGTCGGCGCTGAGTCCCTCGATCGTTCGCTCGAGCTCGTCCTGGGCGACGCCGGCGGGCAGCACGATCGTGTCGGACTCGACCCCTACCCGCGCCGCGAAGCGCTCCTTGCTGCGGACGTAGTAGGCGCTCGCCGGGTCGTCGCCGGCGCGCACGAAGACGAGGCGCGGCGGCCGCGGAAGCGCATCGGTGCGGGCCTGCAGGTCGTCTGCGACGGCGTCGCGCACCGCGCGGCCGTCGAGTCGCAGCGCACTCACGTCAGCCTCCAGCCCCGGCCGGCGTGGGCTCGGGCGCGCCGTCGAGCGCACGGCCGAGGACCCCGTTCACGAAGCGGCCGGACTGTTCGCCCCCGAAGCGCTTCGCGAGGCGGACCGCGACCTCGATCACGACCGGGCCGGGCGTGTCGAAGTGGCGCAGTTCGGTGAGCGCAAGCCGCAGGATGTTGAGATCGGTCTGGGCCATCTGGTTGAACGTCCACCCTTCGACCACGCGCTCGAGCTCGTCGTCGATGGCGGTTCGGTGGCTCGCGAACGCGTCCAGGAGCTCGCTCGCGAAGCGGAGGTCCTCGGTCTCGAGCCCCGCCCCGTAGGTCTCGGCGTCGATGTCGTCGCGCTCGTCGGGCTCGCCGAGTTCGCTGCGCACGAGGTGCCACACGTCCCCCAGGTCCGAGCCGCCGCGCTCGGCCTGGAACAGGGTTCGGAAGGCGAGTTCCCGGGCCTTGCGCCTAGCCACGGCCGTTCGACCCTGGGACGCGTCGTGCGATCGGTGCGGTCGTCACTTCATCCTCGTCTCGATGAAGTTCGTGTAGACGGCGCCGCGCTGGAAGAAGGCGTTGTCGAGCACTTCGAGGTGGAAGGGGATCGTCGTCTTGACCCCTTCGACCACGGTCTCGCGCAAGGCGCGGGACATGCGCGCGATGCACGCGTCGCGGGTCGGCCCCCAGGCGATGATCTTGGCGATGAGGCTGTCGTAGTTGGGCGGGATGCGGTAGCCCGAGTAGACGTGGGAGTCGACGCGGATGCCGGGGCCGCCGGGCCAGTGCACGTCGGTGATGGTGCCGGCCGACGGGCGGAAGTCGTGATCGGGGTCCTCGGCGTTGATGCGCACCTCGATGGCGTGCCCGTCGACCTCGATGTCGTCCTGCGTGAGGCTGAGCCCTTCGCCCGCCGCCACGCGAAACTGCTCCTGGACCAGGTCGAAGCCGGTGATCATCTCGGTGGCCGGGTGCTCCACCTGGATGCGGGTGTTCATCTCGCTGAAGTAGAACGAGCCGTCCTTGTCGACCAGGAACTCGCAGGTGCCGGCGCCGCGGTAGTCGATGTGGGCGGCGAGATCGACGGCGGCGGTGGCGATCGCCATGCGGGTCTCGCGGTCGAGGATGCTCGGGGCCTCCTCGAGCACCTTCTGGTAGCGCCGCTGGATCGAGCAGTCGCGGTCGAAGAAGTGCAGGACCGTGCCCTCGCCGTCGCCGAAGACCTGGATCTCGACGTGCTTGGGCTCCTCGAGGAACTTCTCGAGGTACATCTCGGGATTCCCGAAGGCGGCGCGCGCCTCCTCCTGGGCGTTGCGGAGGTTTCGCTCGAGGTCGTCGGGGGTACGCACGATGCGCATCCCCCGGCCGCCGCCCCCGGCGGAGGCCTTGAGGATCACCGGGTAGCCGATCTCCTCGGCCTTGGCGCGTGTCTCCTCGAGCGAGGAGAGCGCGTCGCTGCCCGGCGTGAGCGGGACGCCCGCGTCGCGGGCCAGCGCCCGCGCGGAGGCCTTGTCACCGATGCGGCGGATCGTCTCGGGCCGCGGACCGACGAAGACGAGGTTGTGCTCCTCGCACTTCTCGGCGAACTCGGCGTTCTCGGCCAGGAAGCCGTAGCCGGGGTGGATCGCCTCGGCGCCCGTCACGAGCGCCGCGGCCAGCAGGTTCCGTTGGTTCAGATACGAGCCCGCCGCCGGTGGCGGACCGATGCAGATCGCTTCGTCGGCGAGCAGGACGGGCAGCGACGACTCGTCGGCCTTGCTGTACGCCACCACGGTCTGGATGCCGAGCTCGCGTGCGGCTCGCAGGATCCGCAGCGCGATCTCGCCCCGATTGGCGATCAGGATCTTCTTGAACACCGGCGTCAGTCCGGCTCGATGCGGAACAGGGTCTGCCCGTACTCGACAGGATCTTCGTTTCGGACGAGGATCTCGCGGATGGTCCCGGACGTCTCCGCCTCGATCTCGTTCATCAGCTTCATCGCTTCGATTATGCAGAGCACGGTCCCCGCCTTGACCTTGTCGCCGACCTGCACGTAGGGGTCGGCGTCGGGGGCGGGCGCTTCGTAGAAGGTGCCGACGATCGGCGCCGTCACTTCGACGGTGCCGTCGTCGCCCCCGGCGTCGCCTCCGGTCGCCCCTGCGGGGGCTTCGGCCGGCTGAGCACCGCCCGCCGCGGGAGCGGGAGCGTGCGCGCCGGGCGCGGGTGCCGGCGCTGCGGCAGCCGGGCTCGGCGCCGGGGCGGCCGCCTGCGGGGCCGGCGCGGCCTGCTGCACGACGACCTGCTCGGCCCCGCGCTGCACGGCGATCTTGAAATCGCCGGTCTCGTAGCTGAATTCGTTGACGTCGGCCGACGCGATCGCGTCGAGCAACTTCTTGATGTCCTTGACGTCCATCGCGGCCTCCTCAGGCTCTGCCGAGGTACTCGCCCGTGCGCGTGTCCACGCGAATGACCTCGCCCTTGTCGAGGAACAGCGGCACGTGCACGGTGGCGCCGGTCTCGAGGGTTGCAGGTTTCGATCCGCCCGACACGGTGTCGCCCTTCACGCCGGGATCGGTCTCGGCGATCTCGAGTTCGACGGTGGTGGGCAGGGTCACTTTGAGCGGCTTGTCCTGGTAGTACTCGACGGTGACCTCGGTGTTCTCCTTGAGGTACTTGGCTCCGTTGCCGATCTGGGTCCGGTCGAGGTTGGGTTGCTCGTAGGTCTCGAGATCCATGAAGGTGAACAGATCGCCGTCCGCATAGAGGAACTGCATCGGGCGGTAGTCGATGAAGATGTCCTGCAGCTTCTCGCCGGAATTGAAGGTCGTCTCGACGATCGAACCGGTCTCGAGGTTGCGGAACTTCGCCACGACCTTGGCGCCGCCGCGTCCGATCTTCTGGTGCTGGTGTTCGAGGCACTCCCACAGGCCACCGTCCATGGCGACCTTGGTGCCGCTTCGTAGGTCGGTGACGCTGATCACAGGGGTCGACTCGCTCTCTGCGTGGGGGGGCGGGTGGGCATGGGGCCTCCGGACGAGCGCGGGAGTCCCTGCCGCCGCTCTCGCGCACACGGCGCGCCGGCGCGGACCTCCGCACGGGGATTGACGCGCCAGTGTATCACCCGTTCCAAAGCGCCCGGAGTTGGCCGTCTTTCGATCCGAACGGGCCTCTGCGGCGCTCGGCGGGCGGCGTCGTACGCCACCCGCCGCCGGCGGCCCGTCGGCTAGCCGCCCGAGGCCCCGGTGCCGCGGTCGCCTGCCCCGGCGGGCACCGCTTCGGACTCGCGCTCGTCCGCGGCGCCGTCGTCCCCGTCGTCGGCGTCGCCAGGAGCGTCATCGCCGAGCGTCTTCGCGTACCACTCGAGCACGGGTCGCGCGTCGATGGCGAAGCGGTAGCCGAGCGAGCTCCAGAAGCTCTCGGCCCGCGGGTTGCGGCCGTAGATCGCCGCCAGCAGGCGACGGATGCGCCCCTGGAGGCGCGCTTCGAGGGCACGGACCGTGCGCCGACCGTACCCGCGGTTCTGCAGCGCGCCGTGGATCAGGAGCAGGTTGACCGTGGCGTCGCCGCCGTCGGGGTAGTTGAGCGTGTAGTCCACGTATCCGACGACGCGTCGACCGCTCTGCGCATCGACCGGAGCGGCCGCCGCCCGCTGGTGCGCATCGTCCCCGGCGTCGAGCACCAGTTCCACGTGGCGGCGCGGGTCGTCCGCCGCCGCCGCCAACTCCGTGGCCACCTCGGCCTCGGTGGGCATCGGGATGGAGATCACGTCGAAGTACTCGGGGGTGGCGTCGTAGATCGCGTGAACGAGGGCCGCGTCGGCCACGGTGGCGGGTCGGGTGGCGAGCCGCATCAGCGATCGCACGGCGCGCCTATGGGCGTCGTGCGGCCCGTCGGGCACGGTCGCCGGCAGGCCATCGCCCGCCGCGCGCGCAGGGCAGCG
>CBDUCW010000174.1:0-5346 GCA_965365745.1 uncultured Trueperaceae bacterium | reverse complement strand
GCGCGCGCCCGAGACGGCCGCGCGCTGACGCACGACTCACCGAATTCATGTCAGCATTTGGTTCCCCTCACCTGCCGTCGATAGCCTGAACGGGAACTCTCTGCGACGCTGGCCGACGCTGCCGCGTCCCCCCTTGCACGCTCTCTCGCCGGGGTCGCCCCGGTCCACGCACGGAGGAATCTCCCATGGCATCGTTCGCCCGCGCCCGCCGCGCGGCGGCCGTTTCGCTGGCCGCCCTCGCCCTCGCTGCCCTGCTCGTCGTCTCCGGGATCGGCGCTCCCACGGCCGGAGCCCAGACCGCCATCGCCCCCGTCGACGCGAGCCGCGCGCTCATCGAGGACGAACGCAACACGATCGACATCGTCGACACGTACGGCCCCTCCGTCGTCGCCATCACGGTGACCGCGCAGGGACGCTCGATGGCCCCCGAGGACATCCTCGAGAACATCCCCGAACCGTTCCGCGACTTCTTCGGACCGCGGCTCCAGCCGGGCGTCCCGCGCCCCCAGCGCAGCGCCGGCAGCGGCTTCGTGATCGAAGGCGGGCTCATCGTGACGAATCTGCACGTCGTGCAGGCCGCCCTGCGGCCCAACGCCGTCGCCCTCGCCGACGGTGCCACGATCGCGGTGCGCTTCCCGGGCGCCGACGAGGCCCTCCCCGTTCGCGTCGTCGGGGCGAACCCCGACATCGACGTGGCGCTGCTCGAACTCGAGGATCCGGCGACCCTTCCGGCCGACGTGCTCCCCATCCCGGTGGCGAATTCCGACGAGGTTCGCGTGGGGCAGAAGGTGGTCGCGATCGGGAACCCGTTCGGGCTCGCCTCGACCGTCACCACCGGGATCGTTTCGGCGATCGAACGCGATCGACCGGGATTCGCCGGCATCGACATCCCCTTCGTGCAGACCGACGCGGCCATCAACCCCGGCAACTCGGGCGGCCCCCTGCTCGACAGCACGGGTCGTCTCATCGGCATCAACAACGCGATCATCAGCCCCTCCGGCGGCTTCGCCGGAATCGGCTTCGCGGTCCCGTCGAACCTCCTCGTCGAGAACTTCGCCGCCTTGCGGGCCGGCGGCCTGTCGGGATTCGCCGCCGAACGGAGCGACCCGGACCGGCCGCTCATCGGCATCGTCGGCGGCCTGACCGTCGACGACTACCCCGACATGGTGCGCGACTCGCTCGGCCTTCCTCCCGCCGGCGTGGTCGTCACCGCCGTCAGCGACGGGAGCCCAGCGATGGACGCCGGCTTGCGCGGACCCCGGTTCACGGTCGGCATGGCCGGCGAACAGCTTCCGGCCGGCGGCGACATCATCACGGCCATCGACGGCGCTCCGGTCGCGACGATCGAGGACATCCAACGGGCGGTCCTGGCCAAGGCACCGGGCGACAGCGTCGAGCTGACCGTCTGGCGCGAG
This sequence comes from uncultured Trueperaceae bacterium, assembly GCA_965365745.1. GTDB lineage: Bacteria > Deinococcota > Deinococci > Deinococcales > Trueperaceae > CBDUCW01. The sequence goes on along the minus strand of CBDUCW010000174.1, from coordinate 3,931 downwards.
GGCGAGCTGCGCACCGTGCGCGTGGTGCTGGCCGCCGCCTCCGACGTCGACGGAGGGTGATCGGCGGACGTCCGCCGGGCCGGGGAAGGATCCAGACCGTAGAATCGGAGCAGGGCGGTGCCCGGGGCGCTTTCGCCCCGGCACCGCCGTGTCGCGCGGCCCCGGACGGCGCCCCGCGGCCCGGATCCCGCCGCGATCGCCCGCCGCCCCGCCGCGACGCGCACCTCGCACCCCAGCTCACGACGAACAGGAGCGCGCCATGACCGCACCCGCCACCACGTCCGCGAACTCCCCTCGGGTCGGCCTCGTCCTCTCGGGCGGGGGCGCGCGTGCGTTCGCGCACATCGGTGCGCTGCGGGTTCTCGAGGAGCGCGGGATCCACGCCGACGTCATCGCCGGCACGTCGATGGGCGCCATCGTCGGAGCCATGGTCGCCGCCGGGCACGGCAGCGCCGAGATCCGGAGCATCGTCGATGCGCTCGGCTGGCGCGACGTCGTCGACGTGAGCCTGCAGGGCGGCCTGATGAAGGGCGAGAAGCTCGGCCAGTTCCTCGCCGCCTACCTTCCGGAGCGCTTCGAGGACCTCGACATGCCGCTCGCCGTCACCACGACCGACATCGAGACGGGCGAAGAGATCGTGCTCCAGCGCGGCCCCTTGATCCCGGCGCTGCGCGCCTCGAGCTGCTACCCCGGCGCCTTCGATCCGGTCGTGATCGACGGTCGCACGCTGGCCGACGGCGGCATCGTCAACAACCTGCCGGTCGAGGCCGTCGCCCTGATGCACCCGACGGTCACGATCGCCTCGGACGCCACGCCTCCGCGGCGCGCCGCCTACGCGCGCGGCTCCTCGGCGAAGGCGGTCGACGAACCCTTCTGGGAACGCATGCTCAAGACGGTGCGGCTCGAACGCCGCAACCCCATGCTGCAGATGCTGCTGCGGAGCTCCGACATCATGCAGACGATCCTCGCCGACATCCAGTACAGCCTCCACCCGGCCGACCTGCGGATCCGCTACGACATGCCCGAGGTCCGGGTCGAATCGTTCCGCGAGGCCAGCCGCATCGTGCGCACCGGAGAGCTGGTGGCGCGCCGAGCCTTCGCGTCGCTCCCCGAGGACGCGCCGTTGGCCCGCCTCGTCGCCGCGATGGGTGACGGGGAGCCCGCACCGCCAGAGGTAGACTCGGGGCCATGACCCCGCCCCCCGAGCCCGCCGCCACGACCCGACGCCCCACCGCCAGCCAGCGCTTCTGGGCCGAGGTCCGAGGCTACGCCGAAGCGCTGGTCATCGCGTTCCTCATCGTGACCTTCGTGTTCAACACGGTGGGCGTGGTCGGCGGCTCGATGCGCCCCAACCTCGACGGCGGCGTCGGCAGCTCGAACATGTTCCGGTCGCTGCTCACCGGCGACCGCGTGTTCATTCCGAAGTACGACACCTGGCTGCGCCGCGCCGGCGTCCTGGGCGACTACGCCCGCGGCGAAATCGTCGTCGTCCGCGAGCCCGCGAACGCGCCGATCCACCAGATCGACGGCGGCCGGCGCCCCTTCTTCATCAAGCGGATCGTGGCCGGGCCCGGCGACACCGTGCAGATCGATGCCGGCCAGGTGATCGTCAACGGCGTTCGCGTGGACCAGGGCTTCATCACCGACAGCGGCGAGATCACGCCCGATCCCGAGGACTTCCCGGTCGTGACCCAGCGCGACGGCGAGGTCGACGGCGTGGTCGTCGCCTTCCAACCGGTGCGCGACGTCGCGGTGCCGCGCCTCCCCCGTGCGGGCTTCTACCCGAGCGCGGTGGCCGTCGACGATCCCCGCGTGCAGCTGTACTACGGCACGGTCGTGGACCACCTGGTCCCGGTGCCTGACGACGCCCCCGAGAACGAGCCCTTCCTGCACGCCTTCGAGGTGCCCCCGGGCATGTACTACGTGATGGGCGACAACCGCCAGGCGAGCGCCGGTGGCAGCGAAGATTCGCGCATGTTCGGACCGATCCGCGGCATCACGATCGCGGGCCGGGCGACCGCCGTGATCTGGCCGCCGCGTCGCGACGGCGATTGGAACTGGCGCCGGCTCCAGCCGCCCGAGGCGTTCGACGTCGTCCCCGACGAGCCGAGCGCAGCCCCGGGCAGCTGACGACGCCCTCCGAAGCGAGGCCCGAGGGCCCGGCGACGTCGGCGCTGCGGTGGGTGGCCGCGACGGCGGTCGCCACGCTCGCGCTCCTCGTCTTCGTGGCCGGACCGGTGCGCGTCGACGGCGCCTCGATGCGGCCGACGCTCGCCGACGGCGACCTGCTCGTCGCGACCCGTGCCGAGGTGTGGCTGGCGCGGTCGGGCGCCTGGCGCTACCGTCGCGGCGACGTGGTCCACTTCACCGATCCCTCGGCCTCGGCGCCCTTCGGGCCGCAGATCGTCAAGCGCGTCGTGGGCGTCGGCGGCGACGTCGTGGCGGTGGAGGACGGCCGCCTGGTGCTCAACGGCGCCCCGACCTTCGAGCCGTACCTCGGGGCGCACCCGGTCCCGGGCGCCGACGCGGCCCCGGTCCGCGTTCCGCCCGGTTCGGTCTACGTCCTCGGCGACAATCGGGCGCCGCTCGCTTCGCGCGACTCGCGCGCCTTCGGCCCGATTCCGGTCGATCGCATCTGGGGCCGGGTGGGGGTGCGCATCGCCGTCGGCGACGGGGCCCTCCCCCGTTTCGTCCGCGTGCGCTGAACGCGGGTCGTCGCGGCCTCGCCCGCTAGGCCTCGCTTGCGAGGCGACCGTCGAGGCCGAGCACGTCGGCCCGCTCCTGCATCGCGGCCAGCACGAAGGCGATGTGCTCCCACAGGTCGACGCCGAGGTCCTCCGCACCCTGCCGGACCTCCTCGCGCTTCACGCCGCGGGCGAAGGCCTTGTCCTTGAACTTCTTCTTGAGGCTCTTGAGCTTCTGGTTGGCGATGTCCTTGTCGGGTCGCACGAGCACGGCGGCCGTGATGAGGCCGGTGATCTCGTCGCAGGCGTACAGCACCTTGGCCAGCTCGCTCTCGCGCGGAACCCCGGTGTAGTCGGCGTGCCCGAGGATGGCCTCGAGCACCGCGTCGGGGTAGCCGAGCTCGCGCAGGTGCTCGACGCCGACGTACGGGTGCCCGCCCTCGCCGGGCTCGGGGTGCTTCTCGTAGTCGAAGTCGTGCAGCAGCGCCGTCGCCGCCCACAGCTCCTCGTCGGCGCCGCGCTCGCGGGCGTAGGCGACGACCGCGGCCTCGACCGCGAGCATGTGCTTGCGCAGGGACTCGGACGCCGTCCATTCGGTCATGAGTCGGTAGGCGTCGTCGCGGCGGACCGGAATCGGGGTCTCGGACATGCGAGAAGGATACCCAGCGCGGCCCCACGCCCGGCCCGGCGAGCGCCCGGCGGCTGGCGCGGCGCCGGGCGCGGCTCGCGCGGGCCGCAGCTCGCCGATGGGCACGGCGCAGCGCGACCGTAGGTTGCTAGACTCGCGCCGATGCGCCACGCCCAGGTACGCACCGTGCCCGACCCCACCGCCGCGGCCGCCGAGCGGATCGCCGATGCCCTGCGCGACGCCGTCGCCGAGCGGGGTCGGGCGACGCTCGTGCTCGCGGGCGGGTCCACGCCGCTCCCCGCCTACGAAGCGCTGGCGGAGCGCGACGACGTTCCGTGGGCGTCGGTGTGGGTCCTGTTCGGCGACGAGCGACACGTGGCGCCCGACGACGCGCGCCGCAACGAACGCGCGGCGCGCGCCGCCCTCCTCGATCGGGTCGCCCTCCCCGACGACCAGATCCTGGCGTGGCCGTGGGGCAAGGGCGTCTCCGCCGCGGAGGCCGCCGCCGCCCTGGACCGAAGGGTTCGCGACGCGCTCGGCGGCTGGCCCACCTTCGACGTCGTGGTGCTCGGGGTCGGCGGGGACGGCCACACCGCCAGCCTGTTTCCGGGCACGGGGG
>CBDUCW010000173.1:0-5355 GCA_965365745.1 uncultured Trueperaceae bacterium | reverse complement strand
CCCCGCAGCCGGGAAAGCAGCGCCAACGGCGCGATGACGTTCGTGTCGAACGCGGCGCCCAGGGCCGTCGGGTCGGCGTCGAGCAGCGCCGGCAGCGGCGAGGGGCCGAGCGTACCGGCGTTGAGCACGAGCAGGTCGAGCCGGCCACCGAGGCGCTCGACCGCGGAGACGAGCGCCTCCCGGTGCTCGGGATCGGTCACGTCGCCCGGCACGGCCACCACCTCAGCGCCCACATCCCGCGCCTCGGCAGCGACCTGCTCGAGCGCCGCCGCGCCGCGCGCGTCGACCACCAGCCGGGCGGCCCGGGCCGCGTAGAAGCGCGCCAACGTGGCCCCGAGGCCGCGGCTCGCGCCGGTCACGAGCACGGTCGGGGGGGCGGAGCGGAGTGCGCCTCGGGTCACGCGTGCCTCCAGCTTCGCTGGAGCGCAGCCAAGGAGTCGAGGGGACGAACGGCGATGGCAAACGCGGCCCGGGCACGCTTCGCGCCGCCGGCGACGTGGTCGTCGTGGCGGGCGCCGCGTACCGCCTGCCGAAGGGCGGCAGTGCGGAGGACGTCGGCGCGATGTTCGCGGGCGAGTGCGGACACGAGGTCGGCGCGGTGGAACATGGAAGCTCCCTTCGAGAGCGGGGACGATGTGCCTCCAGGGTGCTCCGTCGCCGGCTCGCGCGCTACGGACCGACGTCGCATGCCATCTGCGACCTTGGTCGCACCCCGCGCCCGCAGGGGTGCAACCCGTGAGCGCGGCCCCGGTCTTCTTGCCAGCTGCTCGCGGATGACGCCTACGCAGGGTTCACGGCGGCGACGCTCAGCCGCCGCGGAGTTCGCGGTAGCGCAGCGCTGCCTGGGTCCGCCCGTCCACGCCCAGCTTGGCGAACACTTGGGTGGCGTGCGTCTTCACCGTCTTTTCGGCGATTCCGAGGCGCTCGCCGATCTCGCGGTTGGCGAGCCCGTCGGCGATCGCCTCGAGCACGTCGAGTTCGCGGGGGGTGAGGCGCTCGAGCGGGTCGTCGCCCCGCGGCTCGGACGCGCCGGCGAGCGCGCGCAGCGCGGCGGGGTCGAGCGGGATCTCGCCGCGCAGCGCGGCCCGGAGCCGATCGAGCAGCGCGGCGGGCGGCGCGTCCTTGAGCAGGTAGCCGCTCGCACCCGCCGCCAGCGCACGCCGCACCCGCGTCTCGTCGAGCGCGCTGGTGAGCACCACCACGCGCGGCGACGGTTCGAGCCCTCGCAACTCGGCGATCAGTTCCAGACCGTCGCCGTCGGGCAGGATCAGATCGAGCAGCACCAGGTCGAGGGCGTGCTCGCGTGCCGCGCGCCGCGCAGCGGCAAGGTCGCCCGCTTCGGCGACCACGTCGAGGTCGTCGTGCAGCGCCAAGTAGCTCGCCAACCCGGCGCGCACCACCGGATGGTCGTCGACGATCAGCACCCGGCTCGGTGCGCCGCGGGTCACGCGTCGCCCGCCGCCGTGTCGGACGCCGGACCCGCCTCGGAATCGACCTCCGCCTCGGGCCCGGACGCCGCACCTTCCGGGAGCACGAGTCGGACCCGCACGCCCCCCGCGGGCGCCGCGCCGATCTCGAACACGGCCCCCACCTCCCGCGCGCGGCGACGCATTCCCGGGACGCCGAGGCCGTTCCCGAGCGCGACCGGGTCGGAGTCCGGGTGGGGGCTCGCCTCGGAGCCCGCAGGTCCGGACGGCAGTCCACGGCCGTCGTCGTCGACGATCAGCTCGAGCCTGCCCGCCCCGGCCGGTTCGGCGGGATCCCGTCCAGGTCGCCCGGGGATTCGCCGCCAGCGCAGCCAAACGTGGCGCGCGCCGGCGTGCCGCAATGCGTTCGAGAGCGCTTCCTGCGCGACTCGGTAGGCGGCGTCGGCTGCCGGTGGCGCGGGATCGGGGGCGTCGAGGTCGAGGTGCACCGACGGTCGCCCCGGGGCCCCGTCGGCACCGACGCGTTCCGCGAGGCGGGTCAGCGCGTCGCCGAGGCCGCCTCCAAGTTCGGCCGGCCGGAGCGTTTCGACCAGGGCGCGTACGTCGCGTTGCGCGTCGGCCAAGCCGGCGCCGACTCGCTCGAGTCCCGCTCGCAGCGCGCCCACGTCGCCCGGAGGTGCGGCGCGCAGAGTCTCGAGCGCGAGCTGGGCCGCGAACAGCTGCTGCGACACCGCGTCGTGCATCTCCTGCGCCAGGCGTTGACGCGCCTCGAGGGTGGCGGCGTACCGCGCATCGAGCGTGCGGCGCCGCTCGAGCCGCTGGCGTTCCAGAGCGGTGCCCATCGCCTTGCCGGCGGCAGCGAGCAGCGCCAGCGTCGGTTCGTCGAAGCGCGCGTTTCCGGGTGCGGCGAGATTGGCGATCCCGACCGGACCCGACGGCGCGATCAGGGGAACCGAGGCGTGCAGCTCGAGCCCGCGGCGGTCGCCCTCGGCACTCGCCAGACGGCTGCACTCGACGATGTTGACGCCTCGCTCGAGGCGTCCGCTGCGGAAGCGCGCCTGGCAGTCGCAGCCGCCGCACCGCAGCGGCAATTCGGCGTCGCGCGACAGCGCCGGCGGGAGCCCGTGGCGCGCCGCCACGCGAAACCCTCCGCGGTGGCTGTCGCCCCCCTCGGCGGTGCTGACGAAGAGCCACCCGGCTCGCGCGCCGACGAGGTCGGCCAGCCGAGCGAGCGCCTGTTCGAGCGGTGCGTCGGTCGCGCCGTTCGGATCCGCCGGATGGTTGAGCAAGTCGAGGACCGCGTTGAGGGTGGCGAGCTCGTGCAACCGGCGTATGGCGGGCCGGGCATCGCGTGATTCGGAGCGGTGCGAATCGGAGGAAGGCGGAGCCATAGCCCTACGATAGTGGCGAGCGTTCCCTCGAGCGTGCTGATCGGGGGCACATCGCTCCTCCGGGCCGCGCCACCGGCGTGATTAACGAGCGGCGCTTCCCAGCGAACATGCCAGCTCACGACCTTGAGTTCGCGGCGCCGCTCGCAGCCAGCCATTCGTCGACGGGTCATCCACGGTGTCGCCGAGCTCGCCGATCCCGATCGCGAGAAGGACGAGCCTCCTGGGAGACTCGTCCCTCACACGCGATCGAATGGTGGGTCGTGCAGGATTCGAACCTACACCCCGCTTTTCAACAGGCGATCGTGCGGGCGCGTTCGGTGACGGCGCGATTCGCAGGGCGGGCGGGGCCGGTTTCACCTTTGGACGGCACGGGGGCTCCTTTGGACTCGAGATCGACTCACGCGACCCAACGGTGGCAGCAGACGCGCAGGACTCCGCGCGGTGCGCCCGGCGGTGGGGCATGCGCGGCCATGTTCAGTTGAAGGGCTCGAACGCGAACAGCATGCCGTTGGGCGCAAGGGCCGTTCCGGTTCCCCAATACAGCGATCCGCCCACGACGGCGGCGCCTCCGAGGCACGGCGTGCCGCTCGCGAAGGTCCACAAGGGCTCTCCGGTCGCAGCGTCGAGCGCATGCATCGTGCCGGAGGGATCGAGCGAGCATCCGAAGACGACGCCGTTCGCGACGGTCACAGGGCCGTCCAACGACGCGCCGCCTCCGCCGAGCGGGTCCACCGTCTGCCAGAGGACCTCGCCCGTGGCCGCGTCGAGTGCGCTCCAGAAGCCGCTCGTGGTCTCCGTTCCGTCGATCAGCACCGTGGGCACGGCGTTCGAGTTTGCCTCGGCGGTGTAGATGCGCTCCGAGTCCACGGCCGAGCCGAGTCGGAGGCCCCCCCGCGTGCCGCCCGGACCCGCTTGCGTGATCCATACGATTTGCCCGCTGGCTCGATCGAGGGTCCAGAATTGGCCGCGCTTCGTGCCGGCGCCGACCGCGTCGAACGGCCGACCGCGATCGAGCCGCGTCTCGAAGAGCATGGGACCTTGGGCGAAGCCCTGCCCGTCGCCGGACGGGTTCGGACAATTTTCGTGGGTCGCGGACACCAGGCACGCGTCCGTCCAGGCGTCGAACGCCGTGGCGCGCGTCGACCAGAGGAGGGCGCCCGTCTCGATGTCGAGTGCCACGATGGCGTCGAAGAGGTCGTCCGGAGGGAGGCACGCCGAAGTCGCCTGCTGGTCGCCGGCGTTGGCCGCGACGCAGCTCGACACGTCCGCCGGAGTAGTTGGCGTCGGTCGTCACGTACACGGTTCGTCTCGAGGGATCCACGGACGGCGTGCTACCTCGTACCGCGGCCCCGCTGAACCCGGCCGGAGCCATGAACGTTCGCCACAGGATCGCACCCGTGTCGGCATCGAGCGCCACCACGCTTCCACGGAAGGTGCAGCAGGGGTAGGCCGGGTCCGCGGCGAAAACGTCCTCGAGCGAATCCACGCCGACGACGATCACGCTGCCGAACACGATCGGAGATTGGGAGACGATGGCGGCGGGGTGATCGTCGACGACGGTGGACCAGAGCAGGTGCCCGGTCGCCTTGTCGAAGGCGTGGACGCGAGCGCCCGCGAATGCGCGTCCTCCTTGGTCGCCGACGACGATCATGCCGTCGTGCAGCGTTGGTGTCGTGCCTGAGACGTTTCCTGCGATGCCCGTCAGCGCCGCGACGTCGACGGTCCATTGGATTGCGCCCGTCTTGCGATCGATCCGGTACAGCTGGCCTGCGCCGTCCGGCACGTAGAGGGACGTTGCGTCCACGGACGGCGTTGCGGTCACGGGTCCACTCGTGTTGAGCGCCCAGCGCACGGCGAGGTCGGAGACCGTGTCTGGCGCGATGCGGTTCTCGGTGCTCGCGTGGCGCGAGTTGTCGAGGTCGTGGCCGGCGCTGGGCCAGAAGCGACCTCCGGCACCGGCGGCCATAAGATCGGACGGGACGTCCGCGCGCCCGCACGCCGAGAGGAGAACGAGCGATGCGAGGAGGACGAGAATGTCGCGGGTTCGGCCAAAACGTCGAGCAGGCATGGGGCTCCTCCTTGGAGCGGAGATGCGAGATGCGTCCTCCCAGGGACTCCCGGGAGCGCATCGACGGGATGCGCGAGCGTTTGGCGTCGTGGCTCGTACGGACCTTCGAACGCATCGCCCGACGGCGCGACGTCCCGTGGGACGGCCATCGGGCGGAAGCGTGGAGATTCGATCCAAGATACGCCGCTCGAACGCACCCGGGACGTGCGGTTGCGTCGCCTCCCCTCGGCCCGTCGCCTCGGCGGTGCGCTCGAGCGGAATCCGAGGCCCGAGATCGCCGGCCAACGATCGGCCCACGGTCGAGCGTTTTCGAGTGGCCCTACGAGCCGAAACAGGAGATCCTCGCGTCCGTACGCGGCAACGAACTTCAGTCCGATCGGCAGGCCCACGTCGCTCCAGAACAGGGGCATCGGAATCGCGGGCTGGCCCGACACGGTGGTCGGGATTGGGAAGCTCACGTACGGCCCGA
>CBDUCW010000172.1:0-5360 GCA_965365745.1 uncultured Trueperaceae bacterium | reverse complement strand
TCGACGCTGTTCGGGGGCTCGGGCGACTTCCGCGCCGCGATCAGCAAGGCGATCGCCGCCGACGCCGAGATGATCTACTGGATCGGCTACGACTCCGACGTGGTGCCGCTCACCAGCCAGATGCGCGAGCTCAACGCCGACCCCGCCTACATCTTCGGCACGCCGCCGGGCTGGCCCAGCGAGTACGCCGACGCCCCCGAGGCGGAGTGCGTGGCGGGCCTGATCGGCTTCCTCCCCAACCTGCCGACGCCCGAAGCCCAGGCGTTTACCGCCGCCTACGAAGCCAAGTACGGCAGCTCGCCCGACAACTACTTCGCAGCGCTCGCCTACGCGCAGCTGTGGAGCTACGCCGACGCGATCAACGCGGCCGGCACCGACGACCCCGCCGCGGTCATGGCCGAGATGGAATCCGCGACCTTCTCGTCGCCGATGGGCGAGTGGAGCTTCTCGCAGAGCGAGCTCACCCCGCGCCAGGGCTTCGACAGCGACATGTGGCTCGTCTTCCAGTACCAGGACGGCGCCCGCGAAATCGTCTACCCGCTCGAGCGCGCCACGGCGCCGCTCGTGAGCTGCAACTGATCGCCTGAGGCCCCGGGGAGCCGCGCTTCGCGGCTCCCCACCTCCTCCCCATGGACCTTTCCCTGCTCCTCCAAGGCATCGTCTCGGGCGTGCTCGCGTCCGGACTCTACGCCCTCGTGTCGATCGGCCTCGCCCTGGCGATCGGCGTGATCGGCATCGTCAACTTCGCCCACGGCGAGTTCTTCATGGTGGGGGCCTTCCTCACCTACCAGCTGTTCGTCAGCTTCGGGGTCGACCCCACGCTGGCCCTGATCTTCGTCGCGCCCGCGCTGTTCGTATTGGGCGCCGCCATCTATCAATCGACGATCCGCTTCGTGCTCCGCGCCCCGGAGCTCAACCAGATGCTGCTCACGTTCGGGATCGGGATCATCTTGCAGAACACCGCGCTGGCGATCTGGGGCGGCGACCCGCGCTCGATCGCCGGCATCGCCTACCGCTCCATCGGCTACCGCGTCGGCGAGGTGTCGATCGGGCTCGTGCCGCTGGTGAGCTTCGCCGTGTCGCTCGCGCTGGTGCTCGGGCTCTACTTCGTGCTCGCGCGCACGCGGCTCGGCCGCGCCATGCGCGCCGTGGCCCAGAACCGCACCGGGGCCGCGCTGGTCGGGCTCGAGGTGAACCGCATCTACCTCGTCGCCTTCGCGCTCGCGGCGCTGCTGGCCGGGATCGGCGGCGTGATGATCGCCGTCATCCAATCGCCGACGCCGACCGTCGGCTTCGCGTTCACGCTCAAGGCCTTCGCGATCGTCGTGCTCGCCGGCCTCGGCAACATCCGCGGCATCCTGTGGGCCTCGTTCGCGGTGGCGCTCAGCGAATCGCTCGTCGCCACGCTCGTACCCGATGGCGACGCGCTGCGCAACGCGGTGTTCTTCGCGATCATCTTCGTCGTGCTCGTCGGCCGCAGCCGGCGCGCCGGCACGCTGGGGAGCGCGGCATGAGGCCGGCGATCCCGTGCATCGGCTGGCCCGGCGGAGGCGCACGATGACCGCCGCCCTGCGCCGCGCCGCCCCCGACCTGGCCTTCGCCCTGCTCCTGGCCGTCGCCCTGGCCTTCGTGCCGGCGGCGCTGCGCGCCTGGTTCGGGCGCGCGTCGGTCAGCTACCTCTCGCTCGGCGTCAACGCCCTGTCGCTCGCGGTGCTCGCCCTGTCGTGGGACATCCTCGCGCGCACCGGGCAGCTCTCGCTCGCCCACGCCGCCTTCTACGGGGCCGGGGCCTACAGCACGGCGATCCTCGCCAAGCTCACCGGAGCGCCGCTGTGGCTCGGGATCCCGCTGGCCATGGTCGTGGCGGCGCTGCTGGCCGTCGGCGTCGGCGTCGTGACGCTGCGCCTGCGCGGCATCTACTTCGCGATCGCGACCCTCGCCTTCACCGAGGTGCTGCGGGCCTTCGTGCAGGAGATCCTGCCGACGTCGGTGGCCGGGGGCGCGGCGGGCATCAACGTCTCGCCGCTGTTCCGCCCCGCCTTCCAGGCCGGGATGGAGCGCTGGGAGATCGCCTTCCTGCGCAACCAGGGCTACTTCTGGCTGTACGCGGGAGCGCTCGTCCTGACGGTCGTGGTGTCGATCGTCGTGCAGCGCAGCCGTCTGCGCCCTGCCTTCACCGCGATCCGCACCAACGAGGAGGTCGCCGGCGTGATGGGGGTGCGTCCGGCGCGCTTCAAGCTGCTCGCGTTCGCGCTCTCGAGCGCGCTCGCGGGGGTGCTCGGCGCCCTCGAGGCGCACCGCATCGGCTCGGTCCTCCCGTCCGAGACCTTCGGCATCGGCACCACCGTCTTCGCGCTCGTCACGCCGATCTTCGGCGGGCTCTACACCACGCTCGGACCGATCCTCGGCGCCGGGGTGCTGGCCGGCCTCGAAGAGACGCTGCGCCGCGTGTTCGGAGACGGCTACCTGATCGGCTACGGGCTCGTGCTCGTGCTCAGCGTGCTGTTCCTGCCGCGGGGGATCGTGGGGCTGGCGAACCGGCTCCTTCGGCGCCGCGGCGCCGACGACTCGACGGCCGGCACCGGACCGCCGGGCGGCGCCGGGGGGCCACCGGACGACGGTTCGCCGGGCCGATCGCCCGACGCCGACGCGTCCCCTCCCCCGAGCGGCGATCGATCCCCCGAGCCCGGAGGTGCGGCATGATCCTGCGCGCGACCGGCCTCACCAAGAACTTCGGGGGCCTGCAGGCCGTCGGGGACCTCGACTTCGCCGTCGAGCCGGGCGAGATCTTCGCCATCATCGGCCCCAACGGCGCCGGCAAGACGACCACGCTGAACCTCATCTCGGGGCTGCTGGCCGCCAGCGCCGGGCGCATCGAATTCGAGGGCACCGACATCACCGACCTCGCCAGCCCCGAACGCACCCACCTCGGCCTCGGGCGCGCCTTTCAGGTCGTCCAGCCGTTCCCCGAGATGAGCGTCTACGAGAACGTGCTCGTCGGCGCGCTGTTCGGCACCCCCGGCGTCGGGTACGCGGAGGCCGACCGACGCGCCCGAGAGGCGCTCGCTCGTGCCGGACTCGAGCGCGTCGCCGACGATCCGGCCGAGGATCTCACCCTGATGCAGGAGAAGCGGCTCGAGATCGCCCGAGCGCTCGCCACGCGACCCCGGCTCTTGCTGCTCGACGAAGTGATGGCCGGGCTGCGCCCGGCCGAGGCCCGCCAGGCCATCGATCTCGTGAAGCAGGTGCGCGACGGCGGCGTGACGATCGTCTTCATCGAACACGTCATGCCGGTCGTGCGCGACCTCGCCGACCGCGTGCTGGTCATGGACCACGGTCGCTCGCTCGCGCGGGGCAGCTACGCCGAGGTGACCGCCGACCCGCACGTGATCGAGGCCTACCTCGGCGCCGAGGACGAACCCGACGCCGAACCGGAGTCCGACGCGGCCCGAGGGGCCGAGCGGGCGACCGCCGACGACCCGGGCGACCCGTCCGAGCCGCGAGAGGATCCCCGATGAGCCCCGTGCTGGAGGTCCGCGATCTCGAGGCCGGCTACGGCAAGATCCAGGTGCTGTGGGGCATCGACCTCACCGTCGACGAGGGCGAGTTCGTGGCCGTCATCGGCGCCAACGGAGCCGGCAAGACCACGCTCCTGCGCACCATCTCGGGGCTCATCGCCACCCGCGCCGGCGAAGTGCGCGCCTTCGGCGAGCGCATCACCGGCGTCGAACCCGCCCGCATCGTGCGCCGCGGGGTCGGGCACGTGCCCGAGGGGCGCCAGCTGTTCCCGCTGATGACCGTGCGCGAGAACCTCGACAGCGGCGCCGCCTACCTCCCCGGCGCACGCGCCCGCGCCGACGAGAGCCGGGCCTTCGTCTACGACCTGTTCCCGCGCCTCGCCGAACGCGAACGGCAGCTCGCCGGCACGCTGTCCGGCGGCGAGCGCCAGATGGTCGCGATCGGACGCGCGCTGATGGGCCGTCCGCGCGTGCTCCTCGTCGACGAACCCTCGCTCGGCCTGGCTCCGGCGCTCGTCAAGGCGGTGTTCGGCGCCCTGACGCAGGTCAATCGCGAAGGCGTCGGCGTCGTCCTCGTCGAACAGAACGTGCAGCAGTCGCTGGCCTTGGCCGACCGGGCGCTCGTGCTCGAGAACGGGCGCGTCGTGAAGCAGGGCGCCGGACGCGAACTCTTGCAGGACCCCGACGTCCGGGCGGCCTACCTCTCGCTCTAGACGAGCGCTCGCAACGAGCCCGCCCACGCAAACGAATCTCGGCCGCCCCTTCGATGCGGGCGGCCGAGATTCGCGGGAAATCGGGTGGGCTCAGCCGAACACGGCGTGGCCGACGAACGCCAGGACGGCGGCGAGGGCCAGGACGGCGAACGGGCCGAGGCGGAGGGTGAGTTCCTTCCAACGCATGGGGCTGCCTTTCGTGGGGTCGCGTGGAGCAACCCCGAAGTGGCGGTGATCAACGGTGTGTTCTACCACTCTCGCTCCCGGATGCTGCCGGTCGGGGCGACGCCCAAACAGGTGGGCCGAGGGGTGTGTCAGGTGGGCGTGACGAATGCCCACCAACAGTGTGAAAAACCTGACATTCTGGGGTGTTGGCCTCAACGTGTGCGCCCACGTGGGCGCCGCCCATGCGAAGGAGGTTCTTGACGCCCTTCTTCGTGGCTTCGTCGGGAGTCGCGGAACGCCGGGACACGCGAGCGCGTCCCCGTCGCTACCCCACTTTCCAGAAGCTGCGATCGTCACGGCCACGTGCACGCGCACGCGACACGGTCGCGCTGCGCACGCGCGGAGCGCCCCGCTCTCACCATCGCTCCCTCGGAGCGAGGAGGTTCCCATGCGCATCCGCCTTCTTGTGCTCGCCCTTGCGAGCGCCCTCGTGCTCGTTCTCGCCGCCTGTAGTCAGGTTGCGGCCCCTGCGGCCGACATGCCGTCGGCATCGAAGTTCCTCTCGCGCGCCGCGACGTCCTCGACGGGCTTGGGTGCTCAGATCTTCCATCCGGGCGAGAACGACAATGGCTACGCCAGCCCGCTCTTCGACCTCAGCTCGGCCCCCAACGGCGACATCCTCGTCGCGGATCTGCCCCAAGGCGTCATGCTGAACGGCGATCCGGCGTCCGTCCTCCTGCCGCTGCCCGGTATCACGTCGATCGGACCCATCGGGCGCACGTCCGTGTGGGCGACGACCACCGGGTTCGACCCCGAGCAGGATTCCGGTCAGGGGATCTGGCGCGTCGGCGACGATGGCGCTCGCCTCGTGGCGAACCTGTTCGCGTTCGAAGAGACCGATCCCGATGAAGCCGGCGTCGACTCCAACCCCTACGACGTCGCCACCGTCAACGGCAACGAAGCG
>CBDUCW010000171.1:0-5371 GCA_965365745.1 uncultured Trueperaceae bacterium | reverse complement strand
ACGACCGCCCGCGCATGGGCGCGGGCGGTCGCAGTTGGTCGATCTCGGTTGCGCTCAGGCGTGCCGTTCGACCTCGTCGTCGCCGTGCTCGTCGGGAGCGTCGGCGGCTTCCGTGGCTTCGGTGGCGTCGGCTTCCACCGCGCTCGTCGTCGCCCCTTGTTCGGGCGCCGGTTCCGCGTCGCTCGTGGCGGCGGTCTGCGGCTGTGCCGGAGCGGGCGAGGGGGTCGGGGTGGGCGAAGGGGCGGGCGAAGGGGCGGGCGCCTCGGGGGTGCGGCCGAACAGGCGACCGCTCTCGCGGGCGATCGTGTCCCCGATCTCGCCGAGGTTGCCGCCGCGGCTCAGCAGGTACAGGCCGGCGCCGACGAGCAGCAGCGGGAACAGCCAGCCGCCGGTGAAGGAGAGCGAGAGGATGCCGATGGCGAGGGCGCCGAGCGCGGGGTAGATGGCCCAGCGCTGCGGGGTTTCGCGGAGGCGGGTCAGCCAGTAGAAGGTCGCGGCGAGGCCGAGGAACAGCAGCGGGCCCACGTCGAAGCGCGGGAACAGCTCGTCGGCGCCGGCCACGATGCCGAGCGTGATCAGCACGCCGCCCGGGATGAGCGGCCACCAGCGGGTGCGCTCGTCCCACTGCAGGGCGACGAAGCCGATGCCCAGCAGGCCGAGGAAGGACATGCCGCCGATCGCGTCGGGCGTGACCGCAGCAGCGGCGAGGCCGAGAAGGCCGAAGCCCACGGGCAGCGACCAGGCGCCGCCTTGGGTGCGGTAGCGGCGGATCAGCCAGGCGCCGCCGGCGGCGAAGAGGAGCGCGAACACGAAGTCGTCGAGCCCGCCGAAGAGGCCGAACTGGGCCAGCAGGGCGAGGCCGCCCAGAAGGACGAGCAGGGCGCCGATCTGGCGCGGGCGCTCGGAATTCTGGCGCTGCGGACGGGAGTCGGGTGCGTTGGCGGTCATGGGGGGCCTCCTTGGCCGTGGGTTGACGTTCGATCGGCCGGGCCGAGGTGCTCGGTCCCGCGATGTGGCCCCAAGGTAGCGCCGGGCTGCGCGCCTGCCATCCCCCGTTCGACGGAGTCCAGGGGGTCCGCCTTTCGGGGGAGGAGCGTCGCAGGGGTGCGCGGTAGCATGGCGCACCGTGACCGACGCGACCCCCGACCCGACGCAAGACGACGCCAGCGAACCGTCGCCGATCCGCCTGCTCCTCGTCGACGACCACACCGTCGTGCGGCAGGGCCTGCGCATGGTGCTGTCCCTCGAGGACGACTTCGAGGTCGTCGGCGAGGCCGGCAACGGCCAGGAGGCCGTCGAACAGGTTCCGCTCACGAATCCCCATGTCGTGCTGATGGACCTGGTGATGCCGGTGATGAACGGCGTCGAGGCGATCCGCGCCATCAAGCGCGAGCACCCCGACGTCGAGATCGTCGCGCTCACCAGCGTGCTCGAGGACCGCCTGGTCGTCGACGCGGTCGAAGCCGGCGCCGCCGCCTACCTGCTCAAGGAGACCGGACCCGAGACGCTGTTCGAAGCGATCCACGCCGCCAGCCGCGGCGAGGTCCGCCTCGATCCCAAGGCCCAGAAGCGGCTGGTCCGCGAGGTGCGCACGCCGCAGATGCGCGAGAGCCTCACCGCGCGCGAGACCGACACGCTGCGCCTCGTGGCCAAGGGGATGACGAACAAGGAGGTCGCCACCGAGCTCGGCGTCTCCGAGGTGACCATCAAGACGCACGTGTCGAGCGTGCTGTCGAAGCTCAACCTCTCGAGCCGCACCCAGGCCGCGCTGTTCGCCCTCAAGGAGGGGTTGGTCGGGCTTGACTGAGTCCGACCCGGGATCGAAGGCGTCGCGGCCGTCCGCCGCCGACGCGGCCCCGCGGGCCGTGGAGCGCGCCGCGGCCGCCTCGGGCGTCGGCCCGGCGCGGCCGATCGATCCGGTCGACATCCCCTTCTGGCAGCGGCTCTCGACGCGGCTGACGCTTCTCATCCTCGTCGTGGTGGCGGTGCTCGCCTTCGCGACCACCGTTCTTGTCGTGCGGGGGCTGTCGACGGCCGAGCGCGGTGCGATCGAGCTGGTGCAGGAGTTCCTGCAGCAGCCCTCCGGCGATCTCGACGCCGGCGTGGCGGAGGCCGCCGAACGCGCGGTCGACATGAGCGGCATCGTGCGCGGCACGCTCATCAACCTGGTGGCGATCTTCCTGCTGACCCTGGTGGGCGCGGCGGTGTTCAGCCGCACGCTGCTCACCGAACCGATCGAGCAGCTCACGCGGGCCACGCGCGACATCGCCTCGGGTCGACGCGTGCGCCTGCCGGTGACCTCGCCCAGCGAGCTGGGCGTGCTGGCCACCTCGTTCAACGACATGGCGGACGCCGTCGCCGAGGCCCGCGAGACGCTCGAACAGCGCGTCGAAGAGCGTACGGCCGAGCTGCAGGCCTTGCTCGAAATGTCGAACACGATCGCGGTGACCCTCGAGCTCGGTCCGCTCCTCGAGCAGATCCTCGAGCGGCTCGAGCGCGGCGTGGGCTTCGACCGGGCCGTCGTCTACGAAGCCGAACTCGGCGACGGCTCGCCCGACCGGCCGGCGCGGCTCCGCCCCCTCATGCAGCGCGCGGCCGAGGGCCTCTGGGGGCGCGAAGAGCTGGGGCGCGAGGCGGCCCACGCGGCGCTGCGCGAACGCCGCGAGGTCCTCCGGCGGAGCGACGAAGCCGGCGGCGCCGACGGCGCGGCGGGAAGCGACCTCGCCCTGCCGCTGATCGCGCGCAACCGGCTGGTCGGGATCCTGCTCGTGCAGCACCGCGACCCCGCCTACTTCAGCGACGAGCGGCGTCGCCTGGCCACCGCCTTCGCGGCGCAGGTCGCCATCGCCATGGAGAACGTGCGGCTCTACGAGAGCGCGACCGAGAAGGCCGCCTACGACGAACGTCAGCACCTCGCACGCGAGCTTCACGATTCGGTGAGCCAGGCGCTGTACGCGATCCTGCTCGGCACCCACACCGCCCAGAAGCAGCTCGAGCGCGCGCCCGACAAGGCCGCCGGCGCCCTCACCTACGTCGAGAACCTCGCCCAAGCCGGCATCGCCGAGATGCGGGCCCTGATCTTCGAGCTGCGCCCCGAGTCGCTCGAGCAGGAGGGCCTCGTCGGCGTCCTGCGCAAGCAGGTCGACGCCCTCGAGACGCGGCACGGGCTCGAGGCCGAGGCGCGCCTCTGCGACGAGCCCGACCTCCCCTTCGCCAGCAAGCAGGTGCTGCTGCGCGTGGCGCAGGAAGCGATGCACAACATCGTGAAGCACGCCCGCGCCTCCACGGTTCGGGTGCACCTCCGCAGGACTCGATCGAACGGCAGCGCGCGGCTCGAGCTCGTCGTCCGCGACGACGGGGTCGGCTTCGATCCGGGCGGCGACTTCCCCGGCCATCTCGGACTGACCTCGATGCGCGAGCGCCTGGGCGCGCTCGGCGGCGACCTCGACATCGACAGCACCCCCGGCGAGGGCACCACCGTCACCGCACGGCTCGCACTCGCCGAACACGACGGCGCCCGGGACGTCGGTGACGTGCCGACCGCTCCGGACGACGCGCCGGCCTCCCCTCGAGGCGAGGCGCCCTCCGCGGTGCCTCCGGAGGTCGAGTCGGCATGAGGAACGGCGACGTCCGCCCCCTCGGCGCCGCGCTCCTCGCGGTCGGCGCGCTCGTGCTCCTGATGCGCGTCGGCGTCTTCGGGCTGCTGCCGGCCGTGGTGTGGGTGATCGGACTGTTCGTCGCGGGCGCCGTGTTCTGGCGCCGCACCGAGGGGCGCATGCCGCGCTGGCAGCGCATCGTCGGCTACGCCGCCATCGGCCTGCTGGCCGTCGCGACGTCGGATCCCCTGGGCGGCGTGGCCTTCATGGGCTTCGTCGCGATGGCGTTCTGGACGACCTACCTGAACCGATACGCCACCTGGACGCTGCTCGTCGCCGGCCTGTTCACCGCGCTGACCGGCGTCGTGGCGGTCGAGGAGCTGTTGCGCTGGGACGGAGGCACGCTCTTCGTCCTCGGGGCCGCCGCCACCTTCTCGGCGATCTACCTGCTGCCGCGCGACCGGGGCGGGGCCAGTTGGGCGCTCGTGCCGGCGATCCTGTTCGCCATCCTCACGGTGGCCGTGAACGACCCGCAGGACGGCGCACCGGCCTTCCTCCTGCCGGTGCTCCTCATCGCCGGCGGCGTGGGCCTGCTGCTCTGGTGGCGGCGTCGGCAGTAGCGGATGCGGGGACGGCCGGGCGGTCGTCCGTCCTCACGTGTAGAAGTCGACCTCGTGCCCGGCGAAGGCGCCGTCTTCGTAGCGGAACACGGCCGAGAAGCGCCGCTCGCGGTCGAGCCACGGGAGGAACACGCGGTCGCCTTCGTAGAGCTCGAGATCGGCCATGGCCGCGTCGTCCACCCACGCCAACTCCCCCTCCTCCGACGGCCGCGGGGTGCCCCGAAACGCCTCGCTGACGAACACGAAGGCGTACAGGTCGGGATCGCGGCGCGTTCCGGTCGGAAAGGTGGGGAAGCTCAGCAGGCCGCGGAAGTCGAGGTGCTCGAGCTCGATCCCGGCCTCCTCGCGCGCCTCGCGGCGGGCGCAGTCCTCGGGGCGTTCGCCGGGCTCGAAGGTGCCGCCGAGGCCGTTCCACTTGCCGCGCTGACGCCCGTGCCGCTTGTGGATCATGAGCGTCTCGCGCACCTCGTCGCGGACGCGGCGCACGTAGACGAGGCTGGTGAGGCGGATCACGCCGAGCGGCCGGCTGCGATGGGCGGCCCTCCGCCGCGCGCAGCAGCCCCCACCGGGGGCGTCGCCGGGCGACGCCTCACGACGCCGGGCCCGCCGAGGCGACGAGTTCGTCGAGCAGGTAGCCGAGCCGCGTCTGCGCGTTCTCCTGCGAGCCGTAGATCGAACGCACGAGCGCGCCCTCGGCGTCGAAGGCGAGCCAGTGCGGCGTGCCCTCCACCCCCCAGGCCTCGGCCAGCGAACCGTCGAGGTCGAGCGCGATCGGCGACGCCAGGCGCGCGAAGCCGCGCCCGAAGCGCTGCACCTGCGGGGCGACGTCGGCCTCCGGGAACCTCCGGTGGCCGTAGGCGGTGTGGATCGCGACGACCTCCAGCGCCTCCCCGTGGGTGCGCGCCAGCTGCTTGAGGAAGGGCACGCCGCGCGAGACGCAGCCGGCGCACTCGAGGTTGAAGAAGAACACGAGGCCGGGCCGACCCCACGTCCCCGGGGGCGTCACGGGCTCCCCGTGCACGAAGGCATCGGGCGTGGGCCAGCGTTCGCGGCGCGCGTCGGGGGCGGGATCGATCGCCTGCGGATCCATGGAGGCAGGCTACCGCCTGGGCGGGCGACGGCGGCGTCGCGCACGCACGCCGCGCCCGGATCCCG
>CBDUCW010000170.1:0-5427 GCA_965365745.1 uncultured Trueperaceae bacterium | reverse complement strand
CGGTCCCACGTGACCGCGGGCAGGCGGGGCGCTACGGCACGTGCAGCTAGCGCAGGGTGAACCCCTCGGCCACCGGATCGTCGGGGTCCACGACCCAGGTGTTGAAGCCGGTGATCCAGGCGCGACCGGCGATCTCCGGCACGACGGCGTCGAAGGCACCGACCGTGGTGCGCTCGAGCGCGGTCCCTTCGAACAGCGTGCCGGCGATCGATTCGTTCGCGAGGGTCTCGCCGAGGTCCAGGCGCCCCCGCGCCACGAGTTGCGCGACCCGCCCGGCCGTGCCGGTGCCGGTGGGGCTCCGGTCGACCTCGCGCTCGGCGAAGATGCAGACGTTGGCCTGGTCGTGCCCGGGCGCGGCGGCGGGTCCGTCGAGGATCGTGCCGTAGATGCCGCGCAGCTCGGGCTCCTCGGGGTGGACCACGTCGAGCACGGCCTCGGTGGCGTGCTTCACCTCGTCGCCGAGACGGATC
The DNA here is from genome assembly GCA_965365745.1 of uncultured Trueperaceae bacterium. Classification (GTDB taxonomy): domain Bacteria; phylum Deinococcota; class Deinococci; order Deinococcales; family Trueperaceae; genus CBDUCW01. The sequence goes on along the minus strand of CBDUCW010000170.1, from coordinate 4,957 downwards.
AGGTCGGGCAGCTGCGCGGGCGTCACCGCGAGTCCGGCGTCGGCCGCCGGGAGGTAGCTGTAGAAGGCGCCTCCGTAGGCCACGTCCACGGTGAGCGCGCCGAAGCTCGGCGTTTCGACGCGGACGTCGCGCGCGTACAGGAAGGACGGCACGTTCCGGAAGCGCACGCGCCCGACCCGCGAGCCGTCCCACTCGACGAAGGTCTCGATGAACCCCGCTGGCGAGTCGATGCCGATCCGCGTCTCCGGCTGCGTGCGCGGAACCAGCCCCTGGGCGACCGCGACCGTCCCCAGCGCGATGATGCCGTGGCCGCACATCGTGCTGTACCCCTCGTTGTGAAGGAACACCACGCCGAAGTCCGAGTCGGGGCGCTCGGGCTCGGTGATGTAGGCGCCGTACATGTCGGCGTGCCCCCGGGGCTCGTGCACGAGCGCCCGACGCACGTGGTCGAGGTGCTCGGCCGCCCAGCGCCGCTTGGCGAGGATCGTCTCGCCGCGCAGGCGCGGCACCCCACCGGTGACGATGCGCAGCGGCTCGCCGGCGGCGTGGGCGTCGATCGTGGTGTAGGTGCGCGCGAACTCCATGGCGGCATCGTACCGGGGCCCGGCGTGCGCGTCCTCCCCGACGTGCGACGGGACGGCGCCACCTCCGTCGGCTCGCCAGCGCCGTCGCCCGACTGCGCCGTGCGCCTACGACCGCGGCGTGCGTCCACGACCGCGGCGTGCGCACAAACCAGCGGCGTTCGCTTGCGACCCCGGTGGACCGAGCGGCGCGCGGCCGGCCGGTATCGTGGCGCATGTCCAACGAACTCCTGTTCTTCCTGTGGGCGCCGCTGTTCCTCGTGTGGATCGGCACGGTCGCGGTGCGCTTCGTGCCGCAGCTGCGGGAACGCTACGGCAGCCCCAAAACCCAACGCAACGCGACGCTGATCGGCTGGGCGGCCCTGATCGGCATCCTGGTCATCGTCTGGGTGGTCCCGAACCTCGCCGGCGGTGGCGCGGGGAGCTAGCGGCGCAGAGGGCCCCGGGGGGCTCGCTTGCAACCCCGGAGGCGCGCCACGTGCGCCGGCCGCGGTGCCGACTAGCCCGCGCCGGGCTTCGAAACGCCGGCGGCGCGCTCGACCTCGACGAATCCGCGGGCCAGGTAGAGGCGGTGCCCCGTCGTGTCCTGCTCGGCCACGATGATCAGCCGCCGGGCGCCGCGTCGACGGGCGGCCCAGCGCGCCGCCGCCGCGAGCAGGGCGCTGGCGACCCCCCGGCCCCGGTGCTCGGGGTGGGTGAACACGTGCTGGTAGCGGCCGAGCCCGCTCTCGACGAAGACGCCGAGCGAGCCGACCAAGGGCCCCCGAGGTCCGTCGAAGGCGCCGAACCACGCACCGAGTCCAGCCGCGATCATCTCGCGGTAGAGCTCGAGTCGGCGGCGCCGGTAGTCGCGGTGCGAGGCCTCGGTGGCGGCGTCCGGTCGGGCTAGCATCTGCAGCTCGAGCAGCGCGTCCCATTCGTGCTGCGAGGCGATCGACCGCAGCTCGATCCCCGACGGCGGGTGCGCCCCCGCGGCCACGTCCTCGGACTCGGCCGCGAGACCGACGAGCCGAACCGGCTCGAGTCCGAGCGCGGTGAAGGCATCGAGGGTCGGCTCGATCGCGGCCGCGTCGCGGCGCTCCGGCTCGTCCCAGGTGATCGCCACGCTCGCAACGCCGCTGGGCTCGGCGACCTCGGTGCGGTAGCGCTCCAGCCACGCCGGCGCGTCACCGGGGGCCGGCGGGCGTTTGCCGATCAGGACGTGGCCCCACCAGTAGGTCGGCACCCGCGGCGTCCGCACGACCAGCGCGTCGCCGAGGTCGCGGACGTCGCCCTCGAAGCGGTGGAACATCAGATCGGTGCGGAGGCCGAGCGATACGGGGACGTAGCGCCCGCCGGACGCCTGGTCGGAGTGGGGGTCGGAGGGCGTTCGGGGAGGGGGTGTCATGGCGTGGGGTCGAACGGGGCCCGGATCCGCTCGAGCCGTGCGCGCCGGCGGCGGTGCGCACCCAGGACCCGGGGGCGCGCGCCGTCACGCATGTCGACGATACGCCTTCGCCCGAGCGTCCGCACCGCAGCGAACCGCCATCCCCCACCCCGAAGCGTTCGCCCCCGCCCGTGCGGCGGCCGTCGGGGCTCCAACGCGCGACCGATGCCCACGAAACGCAGCGCCGAGGCATAGAAATACGACATCTCGCCGATCCTCTTCTCGCTCGGTCGGTGCCCCGTTCTCGCCGGGTGGCGTGGGGTTACTCGGGTGAGCCTCTAGTGGAATCGCGAGATGTCGTTCGAGGAGTAAACTGGTTCTTCGATAGCCGGTTTACCTCCCTTCGAGACTCAGGATACGGGCGGCCCTCCCGGCTCGGAGGATCGAACTTCATAGCGAACCGCGGTCGATTGCGGGTATAGTCACTATTTGGAGTTGGGGGGAAGATCGGGCGATTCGGGGTGGGGGTCCATTCGACGCGATCCGGGCGCCTGCGGGGCTCGGGCCCGGCCCATGCCGTCGGCGCCCGTCCGTGGTCGCGAAGGCCCATGCCCAGGCCCGACCGCGCGACCGTCGCGGAACTGTGGTGGGGCCAACACATGCGTGCGGCTGCGACCATATACTTTGATGTCGAAGCATTTGCACGCGGCGGCACGCCGGCCGCAGGCGCCTCCCGAAGGCGCCGCTCGGCAGATTCCGCTCGCGAGAACGCACACTCCATCCCCGAACCCGACCTTCCGGAGGACTCCATGAGCCAGCCCAAGATCTTGATCGCCTACTACAGCACCTACGGCACCAACCATCAGACGGCGCTGACCGCGGCCGAGGCGGCTCGCGCCGCCGGCGCCGAAGTGCGCGTGCGCAAGTTCCCCGAAACCGCGCCCGAGGAGGTCGTGGCCAGCCAGGATGCCTGGAAGGCGCACGCCGACAAGACGTCGGACGTCGCCGAAGCCACGCTCGAGGACATGGACTGGGCCGACGGCTACTTCTTCAGCGTTCCGACCCGCTTCGGTTCGCCCGCCAGCCAGGCGGCCGCCTTCATCGACACGCTCGGGCCGCTGTGGGCCGAAGGCAAGCTGGCGAACAAGACGTTCACGGCGACGACGAGCGCGCAGAACCCGCACGGCGGGCAGGAGACGACGCTCCAGCAGCTCTACATCACCGCGATGCACTGGGGCGCGATCCTCGTGGCCCCGGGCTACACCGACGAGTCGCTGTTCGCGGCCGGCGGCAACCCGTACGGCGTGAGCATCACGGCCGACGGAAGCGGCCTCACCGAAGACGAGCAGAAGGCGGTCGGATTCCAGGCGCGTCGTCTGACCGAAGTCACGGCCAAGCTCGGCGCCGAAGAACCGGTTGCGGTCTCGGGCGACTGACCTCCCACCGGCGCTTCGCGCCGCTCGCAGCACCCCTGCGCCCTCCGGCTTCGTGCCGGAGGGCGCTTCCCATGCGAGCCCCGGGGCCCGCAGCGCCGCGAAGCCCAAGGATTCGCCGACGGGGTGCGACGTCGCGCCACGCGGACGTCGCGCTTCGCATGAGGCGGTGTCATCGCGAGGTGCTACCGTCGCCCGTCATGACGCCCTCCTCGACGCCCGACGCCCGCCCCACGCAGCGCCCCGCCCGAATCTTCTACTTCCTGTTCTTCGCGGGGGTCGCGTCGCTGGTGCCGTTCCTCGTGGTGTTCTACGAGCGACTCGGGCTGACCGGTGGGCAGATCGGCGTGCTGAGCGCCCTGTTGCCGATAGCGACGATCGTGGTCGGCCCGGCGTGGGGCGCGCTGGCCGATGGGCTGGGGCGGCACCGGGCGGTCGCCGTCGTCACCCTCGTCGGGGGGACGGTGACGGGTGTGCTCGTGTCGGTGGGGAACGACTTCGCGACGCTCCTGCCCTTCGTCGCGGGCCTCGCCGTGTTCGCCGCGCCCATCGTGCCGTTGACCGACACCGCGGTTCTCGCCGGACTCGGGTCCGAGCGCGAACGCTACGGGCGGCTCCGGCTCTGGGGCGCCGTGGGCTTCGGAGCCGCATCGTTGGTGGCCGGCTTCGCCGTCGATCGCTTCGGCCTCTCGTGGTCGTTCACGTCGTTCGCCGTCCTGATGGTTCTGGCCCTGCTCGTCAGCCTCCGGCTCTCGTGGGAGGCGGTGCGCCGAGACGACGGCGTCGACGTCGGCACCCCGCCCTATCGCTCGAGCCGCCTGAGCTTCCGTGGCCTGGTGGCGGGGATGCGCGACTTCGCCACCGCACGCTGGGCGGCGCTCCTGATCGCCGCGCTGATCGGAGGCGCGGCCCTGGCGCCCACCACCACCTTCCTGTACCTGTACCTCGCGGAGCGCGGCGCGGCGACCGGCACGATCGGCATCGCGCTCGCCGTGGCGACGATCAGCGAGATCCCGGTGATGTTCTGGGCGAGTCGATGGCTGCTCCGCTGGCGCCCCCGCACCCTGCTGCTCACCGCGCTCGGCGTCTTCGCGCTGCGTGCGGCGCTCTACGCAGCGCTGGACTCGACGGCGGGGCTCGTCGCCGCGCAGCTCCTGCACGGCCCGAGCTTCGCGCTGTTGATCGTGGCAGGGGTGGCCCGCGCCGATCGCCTCGCCATCCCGGGCCGTCGCGCGACGGGGCAGTCGCTGTACACCGCGAGCGTCATGGGCGTCGGCTCGGCGGTCGGTGCGCTCGGCGGCGGCGCCCTGTACAGCGCGGTCGGCCCGCGCCCGACCTACGCCATCGTCGCGGTGACCGTGGCGGCGGCCGCCGGCCTGCTGGCCGCCTGGCGCGTCGACGACAGCTGACGCGGCTGCGGGGCGACGGCCGGGCGCGGGGTGTCCGGCGACGCGCAGGACGAGTGTCGGGACCCACGAAGCGAGCGGCATCCGATCGGATGCCGCTCGCTCGAGGTTGCAACGGGTGCCCGGGACGGCGCCCGGGATGTCGGAGGGGCCCCTAGAGGAGCAGGCCGC
>CBDUCW010000169.1:0-5430 GCA_965365745.1 uncultured Trueperaceae bacterium | reverse complement strand
CGTGCAGGGCTACCACGGCGCCCACGTGGTGGTGCTGGCCGAGAACCGCGAGGTCCCCTTCGACACGATCATCTACGCGGCGAAGCTCGCGGCGGCCTACTCGAAGGCCGCCGGCGGCGAGAACGTCGCCGTCGACTACACCCAGCGCAAGAACGTGTGGAAGGTCAAGGGGATGCCCGCCGGCGCGGTCCACTTCACGCAGCAGAAGACGGTCTACGTCACCCCCGACCGACACCCGTCGGGCGGCGAGGTCGTCTCGAGCTGAGCGTCGGCGCAGCGACCGGCGGGTCCGAGACGTCGGCACGGCGATCGACCCGGTGGTGCCGGCGCCCGACGTCCGCGGGCCCGCACACGCCACCGACAGCGGAGCGCCGGCGGAGGGCGCCGGCGCTCGGTCGTGCGAGGGGGTTCGTTCGGCTCAGGCCTGTCCGCTGCTCCCGAAGACGTCCATGCGAGCCTCGACGACGGCCCGCATCTCGTCGCGGGCGGGTCCGAGGATCTTGCGAGGATCGAACTGCGAAGGCGTGTCGCGCAGGATCTCGCGCACCCGCGCCGTGAACGCCAGCCGCAGATCGGTGTCGGTGTTGATCTTCGCGATGCCCTCGGTGACGGCCTTGCGGACGTCGTCCTCGTGGATGCCGGTGGCATCGGCGAGCTCGCCGCCGGCCGCGTTGAGGCGCGCGACGATGTCCTGCGGGACGCCCGAGGCGCCGTGCATCACGAGCGGATTCGGTACGCGATCGGCGATCTCGACGATGCGGTCGTGGTCGATGAAGGGGCGGCCCTTGCCCTTGTTCGCCCCGTGCGACGTGCCGATGGCCACGGCCAGGTAGTCGGCCCCGGTCGCCTGCATGAAGCGCTCGGCTTCGTCGGGCTTGGTGAGGATCGCGTCCTCCTCGCTCACGACGACGTGCTCCTCGACCCCGCCGAGGCGGCCGATCTCGGCCTCGACCGTCACGCCGACGGCGTGGGCGGCCTCGACGACCCGCCTGGTCTCGGCGATGTTGACGTCCTCGTCTTCGTGCGACTTGTCGATCATCACCGACGTGAAGCCGTAGCGGATCGCGCGCAGGCAGCTCTCGTACGAAGAGCCGTGGTCGAGGTGGATCGCGACCGGCACGGTCGCCCGGCTTCCGAGGTACTTCACGAGTTCGACCAGGCCGTCCCCGCCGTACGACAGGCCGCCTTCGGAGAGGGCCACGATCACCGGGCTCCGCTTCGCCTCGGCGGCGTCGAGGATCGCCTGCGTGATCTCCAGGTCGTTGGTGTTGAAGGCGCCGACGCCGTACTGTCCAGCGCGCGCCGCCTCGAGGATCTCCATTCCGGTTACGAGTGCCATGCCCGACTATAGCAGCGGGACCCACCGACCCCGTTCAGGACGGCCTTCGTAGCGGTTCTTCGGACGCCGACGTCGCGCTGCTCAGGTCCGCGACGCGGTCGCACGTCGCGCCGGCGCCGGCGCCACCGCCGCCGACACGCCCGGGAGGGCGCCGAGCAGCGCCGAGCCGACCTCCCGCACCGCATAGGGGATGTTCCACGCGCCCTTGTTCCGCTCGCCGACGATGTTGCTGACGCCGCGGATCTCGCCGAAGGGCACGCCCAGCGCGGCGCAGACCTGCGCCGCGGCCGAGCCCTCCATCGATTCGATGGCGAGGTCGAAGCGCTCCTGCAGCCCTTCGGAGGTGTCGAATTCGGCGGTCACGGTGTCGGAGGTGCCGAAGCGCGCCGGCGGTACGTGCAACGGCGCGGCGAGCGCGTCGGTGATGCGGGCATCGGTTGGGATCTCGTTGTAGGTGGGCGTGCCGTCGGAGGCTTCGAGCAGCGCGAAGCCCAGGGCTTCCATCCCCTGCCACCCTTCGGCGTCGCGAAAGCCCGCGTCGAGGTCCACGTCCCCGGAGGCCGCCACGACCATGCCGACGCTGAGGAAGCTGTGCACGTAGGCGCCGCCGATGCCGAACTGCACCACGGCGGCGGGCGCGAGCTCGTGTACCGCGAGCGCAGTCCCCGCGGCGGTGTTCGTCTTGCCCACCCCGAGGACGGCCAGCACGACGGGGATGCCGTGCACACGGCCGGCGACCGCCGAGCCCAAGGGAACGCCGACGCGGGCGGCGTCGGCGAGGGCAGAGCGGATCGGGGCGGCCTCGGTATCGGTGGCACAGATCAGCAGCAGAGGGCGCTCGTCCATGGGGTCACTCTACCGCCTCGTCGCGCCGCGTTCGACCGGCTCGAGCCGCATCCAGGCACGAGCCTCGAGGCGGCCGCGTGGCGTCCGGGCGCGCCACAGCCGAGTCGTGCGGGCCGCCGACACGGCCTCCGCGGCGAAGCGGTCTCGGAGCGCACGCTGCACCGAGGGAGGCCCGGCGAGGAGCAGGCCCTCCCAGGCCGGAGCGCCCGCCGATGGGGCGCGACCGGCGGCCGGCGCGGCGTCGGCGAGGGGCGCGAAGGCGAGCAGTGCGCCGTCCGGCTCGTCGTCCGTGCCATCCGGTCGCCAGGCGATCCACGCGCGCACGTCCTCGCTCCGACGCAGGGCGTCGGCGACGGCCCCGCCGATGGCGACCGCCTGTTCGGGTTGCCGGTAGTGGCGCGCGAGGCTCAGGCCGACCGCGCCGCCCCGCGCGAACCCCACCTGTTCGATCGAGGGCGAGGCGGCCCCGTCCGCCGGCGCCCCGGTGGTCAGCGGAGCGGGAACGAAGGCCAGGGCGGCCGCGTAGCCCTGGCGGCGCGCCGCCTCGCGCCCGACGCGGTCGTCGGCGCGCAGCACGAGGGCCGGGGGGATCCGGCGCTCGTCGCACCAGGCCGCGACCTCCTCGAGCCGGTCGAGATCGGGCGTCCAGACGGCGTTCGCGAGCAGCACGGCCGCACCCGGAAGGTGCAGACCGAGGCCGCCGGCGACCGGCTCGCGTTCGGCGGCGAGGGCCGCCCATCCGACCGCGTCGGCAGGAGGGGCGGAAGGGGCGATCGGCGGAGACCCGGTCCCGGGCTCAGGCCGCCGCGGGCGGCATGTCGAGCAGCGCGCGCACGTAGGCGGCGGCGTCGTAGGGCTGCAGGTCCTCGGCCTGCTCGCCGACGCCGATGAACTTGATCGGGAGCTCGAGCTCGCGGGCGATCGGCAGCAGGATGCCGCCCTTGCCGGTGCCGTCGAGCTTGGTGACGATCACGCCGGTGACCCCCACCGCCTCGTGGAACTTGCGGGCCTGCTCGAGGCCGTTCTGCCCGGTGACCGCGTCGAGCACGAGCCACACCTCGCCCGGCTCGCCGGGCTCGGCCTTGCCGATCACACGCTTGACCTTCTTCAGCTCTTCCATGAGGTTGTGCTTCGTGTGCAGCCGTCCGGCGGTGTCGACGAAGAGCAGGTCGGCGCCGCGCTTGGCCCGGGCCTGGGTGGCGTCGAAGGCGAGCGCGCCCGGATCGCTGCCTTCGGGCGCGGTCATCGTCGGAACGCCGAGGCGTTCGCCCCACACGCCGAGCTGCGCGCCGCCGGCCGCGCGGAAGGTGTCGCCGGCGGCGAACATCACCGACTTGCCGAAGCGTTGGTAGTACTGCGCGAGCTTGGCGATGGTGGTGGTCTTTCCGACGCCGTTGACGCCGACCATCATCACCACACGGCCGTCGACCGGCACCTCGTTGCGGGTGACGTCGAGGTCGAAGCCGACGCGGCGCAGCTTCTGGCGCATCCGGTCGGGTTCGAGCTGATCGAGCAGCGCCTGCTCGAGCGCTTCGCGGAAGGGCGTGCCGCCCTCGCGCTCGCGCTTCACCTCGGCGACGACGTCGGCGGCGATCGTCGCGCCGACGTCGGCGCCGATCAGCGCGAATTCGAGGTCGTCCCAGTCCATCGACCAGGCGTCGCCACCCTTGCCGAGGTCGCGCAGATCGGTGGTGAGGACGTCCCGGGTCTTGCCGAGTCCGCTGCGCAGACGGTCGAACCAACTCACGCCGATGCGGCCTTCGTGCGCTTCGCGGCGGCCTTCTTCGCGGCTCCCTCCGCCGCGTCCTCCTCCTGCGAGGGGTCGTGGTCGGGGAGGGCTTCGGTCATGAGCGTCAGGGCGCGGCCGATGCGCTGGAGGCTGAGCCGTCGGCCCATGATCACGATCAGGTCGGTGACCCCGGGCGCGTTCGTGGTTCCGGTCAGCGCGGCGCGCAGCGGCATCAGCACCTGCGGCTTCTTGACCTCCTGGGAGCGCACGTACTCGTTGAGCATGTCCTCGACGGCGTCGAAGTCGAAGAACTCGAGCATCGAGAGGCTGCGCTCGAGGTCCTCGAGGTACTTCTGCCCGGCCGCCACCCGCTTGCGGGCCTCGTCGCTGTAGACGAGCTCGGCGGTGTCGGCGAAGAAGTAACCCGCCTGGTCGACGAAGTCGACGAGCGTCTCGGCGCGCGGCCGAAGCACGTCGATCACGTCGAGCAGGTAGTCGTCGTCGCCGTCCCAGTCGAAGCCGGCGGCCTCGAACATGGGCTCGAGGCGGTCGGCGAGCTCCTCGAGGTCGAGCACCTCGCGCAGGTACGTCGCGTTGATGTGGCGCAGCTTCTTGAGATCGAACACCGGACCGCCGAGCGAGATGCGCTGCAGGTCGAAGCTGGCGATCATGTCGTCGAGCGAGAAGATCTCGCGGCCGTCGGGCATGCTCCAGCCCATCGTTCCGAGGAAGTTCCGCAGCGCCTCGGGCAGGATCCCCTGCTCGCGGTAGCTGAGCAGCGAGGTGTCCTGCTTGCGCTTGCTGACCTTGCTCTTGTCGGGGTTGCGCAGCAGCGGCATGTGCACGAAGGCCGGCAGGTCCCAGCCGAAGGCCCGGTAGAGCAGCACGTGGATCGGCGTCGAGGTGATCCACTCCTCGGCTCGAATCACGTGGCTGACGCCCATGAGGTGGTCGTCGACGACGACCGCGAAGTGGTACGTGGGGTAGCCGTCGGACTTCAGGATCACCGGATCGCGGATCTCGGCGTTGGGGATCTCGATGTCGCCGCGCAGCTCGTCCCGGAAGCGCGTGACGCCGTCGCCGTCGCGCTCGTCGGGGGTGATCAGCCGCACCACGTGCGGCTCGCCGGCCTCGGCGCGCGCGTCCTGCTCGTCGCGGGGCACGTCGCGTCCGCGGCCGTCGTAGCCCTGGGGTCGCCCGAACTGGCGCTGCTCCTTGCGCATCGCCTCGAGCTCCTCCTGCGTCTCGAAGGCGCGGTAGGCGTGGCCCGACGCGAGCAGGCGGTCGACGTGCTCGCGGTAGAGGTCGAGCCGCTCCGACTGGCGGTAGGGACCGTGCTCGTCGTCGCTGCCGGGTCCGGCGTCGGGTTCGAGCCCGAGCCAGCCGAGCATCTCGAGGAGCTGCGCCTCGGAGCCTTCCGAGTAGCGTTCGCGGTCGGTGTCCTCGAGGCGGAACAGGAAGCGGCCGCCGTGCCGCTTGGCGAAGACGTAGTTGAACAGGCCGATGTACGCCGTGC
>CBDUCW010000168.1:0-5490 GCA_965365745.1 uncultured Trueperaceae bacterium | reverse complement strand
GCACGTGCACCTCGCGGATGGCGCGGTCGAAGGGGACGAGGTCGTGGCGATCGAGCAGCCGCTTGGGAAGGTGATCGGGCAGCGTCCGCAGGGCCGCGAGCAGGCGCCAGGCCGCGCGTCGGAGGTAGGCCTGCGACAACCCCTGCGTCGACGGGTAGATCGCGACGATGCGGCCGGTCGAGAGCGACGGTCCGTCGTCCTCGACCTCGAAGCTGGCGACGTGGAGTTCGAGCTGTGCGCCACGGGGCTTGGGCTTCCCCGACACGATCAGGCGCTGGCCGGGGAAGAGCTGACGCTCGAGCCATGGCTGGTTGAACCAGACCCCGGTCAGGCGCGCGCCGCGGTCGTCTTCGAGGAAGGCCCGCAGCACGTGGAGGCCCCGCTTCGTGCGGGCGCCCTTGCGCCCGGTGACGGTCGCCACGACGGTGACCGACTCGCGCTCCTCGGCGGCGGCGCGCACGGCGGCGAGGTCGGGCAGGGCGCGCCGGTCCTCGTACCTCCGGGGAAGATGGAGCAGGAGGTCGCGGTAGGTCGCGATGCCGATCGCGCCGAGCTTCTTGGCCGCCCGCGCCCCGAGATCGACGGTGCCGTCGGCCAGGTCGTCGTCGAGCACGTCGGCGCCGAGGTCGCCCGGGCGCGGGCGTTCGGGCGCCTCGCCCGCGCCAGCGCGGAACGATCCCTCGGCGGCGCGGGATCGGCTTCGCCCGGCCGTGGCGGCTTCCCGCCCCGCGCCGGGCTCCCCGTCGCCGTCGGCCGCCAGGAGCTCGAGCGCCGCCTGCAGTTTGCGTTCGCGTTCGGCCGGCGCCAGCTCGCCGTAGCCGTCGAGCACGGCCCGTACGTCGGCGAAGGGCCGGCCGACCGTCGCCAGCAGGCCCTCGACGCCGCCCACCACGACCTCGTCGCGGCAGCCGCTGCGAAGTTCCTGCTCGAGCGGCCGACGCAGGCGATCGCGGAGGTCACGCACGCTGGGCACGCGAAAAGTCTATCGCGAGCTTCGCCGGGCGCCCTCCCCCGTTGGTCGGAGTCGGGCTCGACTCGACGGCGTCGGCGCCCCCAGAGAGGTGCGCCCACCGACGGCCCGCGCCGGGTGGAACGTCGCTGCCGGCAACGTTCGTCGTAATTCTGCCTTCGTGCTTCCGCGTCTACTGGGTTAGGCTGCAGGGCGTAGGCACAATTCACGTCGCAGCTCGACCCGTCCTCGACGGCGCTCGCGCGCATCGGAACCCCGAGCGCGCCCCCTCTTGCGGATGCGTTCCCTCCGGAACGGCCCGCGAGACGAGCCGGCCGGCGGTACGGGCGGCTGCACTCGAACTTGGAGGTTCGCTTCATGAAGCAACTACGTCATCTCTTCGCGTTCCTCGCAGTCGCCGTGTTCGGCTTGATCGGCACGACGCAGGCGCAGGAACTCGAGATCTTCTCCTGGTGGGCGGGCGACGAGGGTCCCGCTCTCGAAGCCCTTATCGACTTGTACGGGGCCGAGCACCCCGACGTCGACGTGGTGAACGCCACCGTCGCCGGCGGATCGGGTGTCAATGCCCGCGCCGTGCTCAAGACCCGCATGCTCGGCGGCGATCCGCCCGACAGCTTCCAGGTCCACGCCGGCGAAGAGCTCATCGGCACCTGGGTCGCGGCCCAGCGCATGGAAGACCTCACCTTCCTGTTCGAGGAGCAGGGCTGGATGGACGTCTTCCCGCAGGACCTGATCGACCTCATCAGCACCGACGCGGGCATCTGGAGCGTTCCGGTGAACATCCACCGCTCCAACGTGCTGTGGTACGAGCCCTCGAACCTCGACGAGTGGGGCGTCGACGTGCCCGGCAGCTGGAGCGAATTCCTCGCCACCACGTGCCCCGCCCTCCAGGAGCAGGGCGTCACGCCGCTGGTCGTCGCGCAGAACTGGACCCAGCAGCACCTGTGGGAATCGGTCGCGCTCGCCGAGCTCGGCATCGACGACTACCGGGCGCTGTGGAACGGCGACCTGGCGATGAACGACGCGAAGGTCGTCGCCGCCTGGGACACCTTCGGTGAGGTTCTCGAATGCGCCAACGACGATGGCGCCGGCCTCTCCTGGCAGCAGGCCACCGATCGCGTCGTCAACGGCGAAGCCGCCTTCAACGTGATGGGCGACTGGGCCGCCGGCTACATGGTGACCACGCTCGGCCTCGAGCCGGGCACCGGCTTCGGCTGGGCCGCCAGCCCCGGCACCGACGGCGTGTTCATGCTCCTGTCCGACTCGTTCGGCCTTCCGGTCGGCGCTCCGAATCGCGACAGCGCCATCGACTGGCTCACGCTCGTCGGTTCGCAGGCCGGCCAGGACGCGTTCAACCCGCTCAAGGGCTCGATCGCGCCGCGCCTCGACAGCGACCTCAGCCTGTACAACAGCTACCTGCAGTCCGCCGCCGAGGACTTCGCCGACAACGACCTCGTCGGGAGCCTCGTGCACGGCGCCGTCGCCAAGGAAGCGTTCATGAGCGAGTTCGCCACCGTGATGGAGATCTACCTCCAGAGCGGCAGCGCCGAACAGGCCGCGAACGCCGCCGCGGCGATCGCCAGCCAGGTCGGCCTCGGCAACTGACCCTCGCCTCAACGAGGCGCCCTTCGGGGCGCCTCGCTCTATCTTGATCTCCCCTATCTCCACCCCGCGCGCAGGCTCGCCCACCGCCGGGCCGCGACTCCGGCGGCCCGCGTCGGACGTCGCCGTGCGTCCACCGCTCCCGGACCCGAGGATTCCGATATGCGCGTGAGCCGCGACCGCATCGTCGCCTTCCTGATGATCCTGCCGACGCTGGTGCTGCTCGGCGTCTTCGTCTACGGCTTCATCGGCCAGACGGCGTGGGTGTCGCTCACCGACTGGGGCAACAACCCCGCCCAGGCGCTGGCGCTCAACCCCGAGCTCAAGTTCATCGGGCTCGACAACTACAAACAGCTGTTCACCAGCGTGATCGACACGCGCTTCAGGCAGGACCTGGTGAACACCTTCTTCTTCACCCTGTTCTTCCTCGCCGGCTGCATCGGCCTCGGGCTCGGCCTGGCGATCCTCCTCGAGCAGAACGTCCGCGGCGAGGCCGTGTTCCGTACGATCTTCCTGTTCCCCTTCGCGCTGGCCTTCATCGTCACCGGCACCATTTGGCGCTGGATGCTCCAGCCCCAGGGGGGCGTGAACATCCTGCCCACGTACCTCGGCTTCGACCGGCTCGAGTTCCGCTGGGTGACGTCGCGCACGCAGATCTGGCAGTTCAACTGGCAGGACCTGCCGACGATCACGGGGGTCGTCGTCGCCGCCGTGCTGCTGTGGCTCGCCGTGCGCGCGTGGCGTCGCAAGGCGCGCTCTCGCGCCTACGTGACGGCCTCCATCGCCGTCGGTCTGGGCCTGTGGTCGTTCACGCTGGGCCGAGCCGTCGAGATCCTCCCCTTCCCCGAAACCCACGGCTTCAACGTCGCCTTCGTCGGCATCACGCTCGCCGCCGTGTGGCAGATGTCGGGCTACACGATGGCGCTCTACCTCGCCTCGCTGCGCGGCATCCCCGAGCAGCTTCGCGAGGCGGCCCGCGTCGACGGGGCCACCGAGTTCCAGCTGTACCGGCACGTCATCTTCCCGCTGCTGGGCCCCGTGACGCTCTCGGCGATGATCATCCTCGGGCACATCAGCCTGAAGATCTTCGACCTGATCTGGGCCATGGCTGGGATCGACAACGCCACCACCGACGTCCCCGCGCTGTTGATGTACCTGCGCAGCTTCCGGGCGAACAAGTTCGCCGAGGGCGCCGCCATCGCCATCGTGCTGCTGATCATGGTGGCGGCCGTGATCGTCCCCTACCTCTGGACCCAGCTCCGCGGGCAGGTGCGCCGATGAGTTCGGTCGCCGGAACGCCCGAAGCCACCGCCCTCGAGCGCGCCCCTCGCCGCCCTCCCGGCCGGGGACGGATGCGCTGGCTGGTCTACCTGCTGCTCGGGCTGGCGACGCTCTTCTACCTGCTGCCCGTCTACCTGGTGATCGTCACCGCGCTCAAGGAGCCCGCGTCGATCCAGCTGGCCAACACCTGGAACCTGCCCGAGGTGTGGAACTGGGCATCGTTCCGCACCGCCTGGGACTCGTTCGCTCCGAAGCTCCTCAACAGCGCGATCCTCGCCGTGTTCGCGACCGCGGGCAGCGCCCTGCTGGGCTCGCTCAACGGCTACGTGCTGAGCAAGTGGCGCTTCCCCGGAGCGAACATCGTGTTCCCGCTGATCCTGTTCGGGATGTTCATCCCGTACCAGTCGATCCTCATCCCGCTGTTCCAGTTCCTGCGCGACGTCGGCCTGTACGGGTCGCTGACCGGTCTGATCGTGACCCACATCGTCTACGGGCTTCCCATCACCACGCTGATCTTCCGCAACTTCTACGCCGAGATCCCCGACGAGATGATCGACGCCGCCAAGATCGACGGCGCCGGCTTCTTCGGCATCTACACCCGGGTCGTGTTCCCGCTCAGCGTGTCGGGCTTCGTGGTCGTGATCATCTGGCAGTTCACCCAGATCTGGAACGAGTTCCTGTTCGCGGTCACCCTGACCCGACCCAGCTCGCAACCGATCACGGTGGCGCTCGCCGAACTCGCCGGCGGGCAGGCGGTGCAGTGGAACCTGCCGATGGCGGGTGCCGTGCTGGCCGCGCTGCCGACGCTGATCATCTACATCGTGCTCGGGCGCTACTTCATCCGCGGGCTCTTGGCGGGCAGCGTCAAGGGCTGACCGCCGCGCGTCGGGACCCGCGGGCTCGAGCCGGTCGCCGCTCCCGCGCCCGAGTTCGTGCTTGCAGACCGATCCCCGGAAAGAGCGGGGGTGCCGCGCGGCAGACTACAGCGCGGCACCGCCGTACGTGGTGCCATCGAGCGTGAGCCCACGCGACGCCTCGCCCGAACCCGCCTCGAGCACGGCCCCGACGCTCCGAGGGCGTCGGCGGTGGTTCGTGCTCGCGGCGGCCGCGCTCGGAGCCTTCGCCTCCTCGGTGATGGGCACGAGCGTCAACGTCGCCATCCCGACGCTCGTGACGGCGTTCGGTACCGAGTTCGCCCTGGTGCAGTGGGTGGTGCTGTCGTTCCTGCTGGCCACCGGGGCGTTCCTGCCGATCGTCGGGCGGCTCGCCGACATGATCGGCAAGCGCTCGGTGTTCCTCGCCGGCTTCGGCGTCTACACCGTCGGATCGTTGCTCTGCGGCCTGGCGCCCGGCATCTACGCGCTGATCGGCTTTCGGATGGTCCAGGGGATCGGCGCCGCGGCGCTGACCGCGATCGGCCTCGCCATCGTCACCGACGTGTTCCCCGCCCACGAGCGGGGCAAGGCGATCGGCATCAACGGCGCCGTGCTCTCGGCCGGCATCGTCGTCGGGCCGACGCTCGGCGGGGCGCTCGTCGACTTCGCCAACTGGCGCTGGGTGTTTTTGATGGGCGTGCCGGTCGGACTCGCAGGCATCGCCATGGCGATGCGATTCGTGCCCCGCTACACGCGAGGAGC
>CBDUCW010000167.1:0-5519 GCA_965365745.1 uncultured Trueperaceae bacterium | reverse complement strand
GCACGCGAGCGCCTCGGCTACGGCCCGCGCGTTTCCTTCGGCGAAGGATTGGCACGCTTCGCCGCCTGGCTCGATGCGGGGCGCACGAACGGCGACGGCTGAGGCCAGTACCGGCCCCCGAGCGTGGTCCGCTCCACGCGCATCCGCACCGCGGTCGGTACGATGGGCGGGATTGGAGATCCGCATGGACGCGGCGCTGCTCGCCTCGCTCAGCCCAGCCGTACGAACGATCGCCCGCATCGCGGGCGACGCGATTCTCGACGTCTACGAGGGGCGCGTCGCCGTCGATGCGACCTCGAAGGGCGACGACTCCCCGCTGACCCGCGCCGACCTCGCCTCGCACGAGATCCTCGTGGAGCGGCTGCGCGCCCTCGCGCCCCGCTTCCCCGTGGTGTCGGAGGAGGACGCGGGCCGCACCGAGTCCGAGCGCCGGTCCCGCTCGACCTTCTGGCTCGTCGATCCGCTCGACGGGACCAAGGAGTTCCTGAAGCGCAACGGCGAGTTCACCGTGAACATCGCGCTGATCGACGACGGTCGCCCGGTGCTCGGAGTGGTGCACGTCCCCGTCACCGGCGTGACCTACGCGGGGTCGACCGCGGCGGGCGCCGTCCGCATCGACGGCGACGCCGCGCCGGAGGCGATCGCGGTCCGGGAGCCGCAGGCGCGCGAGCTCACCGTCGTCGCCAGCCGGTCGCACCGCGACGCCGCCACCGAACGGCTGCTGGCGGCCTTCGGCACGCGCTTCGACGTCGACGTCGCGACCAAGGGAAGCAGCCTGAAGATCTGCGAGGTCGCCGAGGGACGCGCCCACGTGTACCCGCGCACCGGGCCCACGATGGAGTGGGATACGGCCGCGGCGCAGGCCGTCCTCGAGGCGGCGGGCGGCGTGCTGCTCCGGCTCGATCCGCCCCGCTGGGGCGAACCGCTCCGGTACGGGCGTGAAGACGCGCGCAACCCCGCCTTCGTCGCCGCCTTCGGACGCCCCGTGCTCGCCTATCCCGGCATGGCCGAACTCCGCGAGGCCGCATGAGTCCGCTGCACCGAGATCGCCGGGGGCACGCCCGCACCCACCTCGAACTGCTCGAGGCCGAGGCGATCCACATCCTGCGCGAGGTCGCCGCCGAGTTCGACAACCCCGTCATGCTCTACAGCATCGGCAAGGACTCCTCGGTGATGCTGCACCTCGCCCTGAAGGCGTTCTACCCGGGCACCCTGCCCTTCCCCGTCCTCCACGTCGACACGACCTTCAAGTTCCGGGCGATGACCGAGTTCCGCGACCGCCGCGCCGACGAGCTCGGACTCGATCTGATCGTGCACACGAACCCCGAAGGCGCCAACGGGGAGATCACGCCGTTCAGCCACGGCAGCCAGATCTACACCGACATCATGAAGACCCAGGCGCTGAAGCAGGCGCTGGACGCCGGCGGCTTCGACGCGGCCTTCGGCGGTGCGCGCCGCGACGAGGAGAAGAGCCGCGCCAAGGAACGCGTCTACAGCTTCCGCGACCCGAACCACCGCTGGGATCCCAAGAACCAGCGCCCCGAGCTGTGGAACCTCTACAACGGCCGCGTGAAGAAGGGCGAGTCGATCCGGGTGTTCCCGCTGTCCAACTGGACCGAGCTCGACATCTGGCAGTACATCTGGCTCGAGGACATCCCCATCGTCCCGCTCTACTACGCCGCCGAGCGCCCGGTCGTCGATCGCGACGGCACGTTGATCATGGTCGACGACGACCGGCTCCCGCTCGAGCCCGGCGAGGAGCCGCGCTTGGAGAAGGTCCGGTTCCGCACGCTCGGCTGCTACCCGCTCACGGGCGCGGTGCGATCCGAGGCCGAGACGCTGCCGCAGATCATCCAGGAGATGCTCCTCGCGACGACCAGCGAGCGGCAGGGACGGGTCATCGACTTCGACCAGGCCGGGAGCATGGAAGCCAAGAAGCGCGAGGGCTACTTCTGATGTCGCACAAGAGCGATTTGATCGCCCAGGACATCGACGCCTACCTCGAGCAGCACGAGACGAAGGAGCTGCTTCGCTTCATCACCTGCGGCTCGGTCGACGACGGCAAGAGCACGCTGATCGGCCGCCTGCTCCACGACAGCCAGATGATCTACGAAGATCAGCTCGCCGCCGTGTCGGCCGACTCGGGGCGCTTCGGCACCACCGGCGACCGGCCCGATCTCGCCCTGCTCGTCGACGGCCTGCAGTCCGAGCGGGAGCAGGGGATCACCATCGACGTCGCCTACCGCTACTTCTCGACCGAGAAGCGAAAGTTCATCATCGCGGACACGCCCGGCCACGAGCAGTACACCCGGAACATGGCGACCGGCGCCAGCACGGCCGATCTGGCGGTGATCCTCGTCGACGCCACCCGCGGCGTCCTCACCCAGACGAAGCGCCACAGCACGATCGCGTCGCTCCTGGGCATTCGGCACCTCGTCATCGCGGTCAACAAGATGGACCTCGTGGACTACGCCGAGGATCGCTTCCGCGAGATCGAGGCGGACGTCCGCGCCTTCCTCGCGCGGCTCGAGGGGGACCACATCGCCCGCTTCGTGCCGATCTCGGCGCTCGAGGGCGACAACGTCGTGCACCTCAGCGACGCCACCCCCTGGTACCGGGCGTCGGGAGGCCAGCCGCTCATGGACATCCTCGAGACGGTCGACGTCGCCAGCGAGCGCGATTTCGACCGTCTCCGCTTCCCCGTGCAGTACGTCAACCGGCCCGATCCCAACTTCCGGGGCTACAGCGGCACCGTCGCGTCCGGCACGATCCGCGTCGGCGACGACGTCATGGTCCTTCCGTCGCGCATGCGCAGCCGCGTCAAGCGCATCGTCACGCGGGACGGCGATCTGGAGGCGGCCACCGCCGACCAGGCGGTCACGGTGACGTTGGCCGACGACGTCGACGTCGGTCGCGGCGACATGCTGGTGCATCCGGGCGACGCGCCGTCGGTCGGAACGCGCTTCGACGCGCACCTCGTGTGGATGAGCGAAGCGGCGCTCGAGCCGGGGCGGCAGTACTTCGTCAAGATGGGTGCGACCTCGACGTCGGGCGTGGTCCAGTCCGTGCACCACCGCCTCGACGTGTCTTCGCTCGACGAGTTGCCGTCCGATGGGCTCTCGCTCAACGAGATCGGCCTGTGCCGCGTGGCCCTCACGACACCCGTCGCCTTCGACGCCTACGATGCGCTCCCCGCGACCGGCAGTTTCATCCTCATCGATCGGCGCAGCCACGCGACCGTGGCGGCCGGCATGGTGAAGCGGCCGGTGCGCGATCCCGCCGAGGACCGCGCCTCGAACGTCGTCTGGCAGGACACGCGCGTCGACAAGGGCCATCGCTCGGCGCTGAAGCACCAGAAGCCCGTCGTCGTGTGGCTGACGGGGCTCTCGGGAGCGGGCAAGAGCACCATCGCCAACGCGCTCGAACAGCGGCGATGGGGTACCACACCTATCTTCTGGACGGAGACAACGTCCGGCACGGCCTGAACCGCGATCTGGGCTTCGACGACGCCGGGCGGGTCGAGAACATCCGCCGCATCGGCGAGGTCGCCAAGCTGTTCGTCGATGCGGGCCTCATCGTGATCACGGCCTTCATCAGCCCCTTCCGCAGCGACCGTCGCATGGTCCGCGAGATGGTGGAGGAACGCGAGTTCCTCGAGGTCTTCGTCGACACGCCGCTCGACGTCGCCGAATCGCGCGATCCCAAGGGGCTCTACGCGCGGGCGCGGCTCGGGGAGATCGAGAACTTCACCGGCATCGACTCGCCCTACGAACGTCCGACGCACCCCGAGGTCCACCTCGACACGACGCGGTCGGACGTCGACGAGAGCGTCGACCGCATCCTCGAGGCGCTGCGGGCCGTCTCGGCGGTGACGTAGCCGCTATGGCCGGCCCGGCGCAGCGCTTCGCGGACGGGGCCGGAGCACCCCGTCGCGCGACTCGCGGGGGTAGCGTTGGGGCTGTGACCACCCGTCGACCGCACCCCTTGGTCCGTCTCGGTGCCTGGGCGCGGCAGGCGCTGCGCCCCATCTACTGGCTGTACGAGCGACGGCTCGAACGCGCGGTCAAGGGCAGCGCCCTGCCCCGTCACATCGGCATCATCATGGACGGCAACCGGCGCTTCGCACGGCTCGCGGGCATCGACGCGAAATCGGGGCACGACTACGGGGCGAGCAAGGCGCGCGAGGTGCTCGACTGGTGCCTCGAGCTCGGGATCGAGCACGTCACGCTGTGGGGCTTCTCGACCGAGAACCGGGGGCGCTCGGACGAGGAGGTGGCGCACCTGCACCGGCTCTTCGCCGAACAGGCCACCGACCTGCTCGAAGACCCGCGGCTCCACCGGAACCGCGTCCGCGTGCGGATCATCGGCGACATCGACGACTTCCCCGACGAGGCCCGGGCGGCCCTGCAGCGCATGGAAGACGCCACCGCGACCTACGACGGCATGCACCTCAACATCGCCCTCGGCTACGGCGGGCGCGAGGAGATCGTGGCGGCGGTGCGCGAGATCCTGCGGGCGACGAAGGAGGCGGAGCCTCGGGCTCCGGCCGGCGACGTGCTCGGTCGCCTGGCCGACGAGCTCGACGCCGATGCCATCCGCGCCCACCTGTACACCGCCGGGCTTCCCGACCCGGACTTCGTGATCCGCACGTCGGGCGAGGTGCGGCTCTCGGGATTCCTGCTGTGGCAGACGGCCTACGCCGAGTTCTACTTCTGCGACGCCTTCTGGCCCGAGTTCCGCAAGATCGACTTCCTGCGCGCCCTGCGGAGCTACCAGGCCCGCGAGCGGCGCTTCGGGCGCTGAGGAGGGGCGTCGTGTCCGAGTTCGTCGCCGTGATCATGGCCGGAGGGAAGGGAACGCGCTTCTGGCCGCTGTCGACCGAGGCCAAGCCCAAGCAGTTCCTCGACCTCGAGCAGCGGGGCCGCACGCTGATCCAGACCACGTTCGACCGGGTGCTCCCACTCGCGGAACGCGCCGAGAACGTCTACGTCGCGACCGCCGAGCGCTACCTCGGTCTGGTGCGCGAGCAGCTCCCCGAAGTCCCGGCGAGCAACCTCTTGGTGGAACCGGTCGGCCGCGATTCGGCACCGGCGATCGCTCTGGCATCGTTGACCGTGCACGAACGGACCGGCGGTGCGGTGACCGGCGTGTTCAGCAGCGACCACCGGATCGGCGATCCGGCGGCGTTCCACCGCAGCGTGCGCGACGCGGCCGCCTTGGCCCGGGCGCGCGACGCGCTCGTGGCGATCGGCATCGCCCCGGACCGTCCGGCGACGGGGTACGGCTACATCGAACGCGGTGCGGCCGTCGGTGCGGGCTTCGAGGTCGCGAAGTTCGTCGAGAAGCCGAATCGGGCGAAGGCCGAGGCGTACCTCGACTCGGGTCGCTACTTGTGGAACGCCGGCATGTTCGTGTGGACGACCGGTGCCATCCTGGCCGAGCTCGACGCCTACGCCCCCGAGCTGATGAGGCCGTTGCGCACGGCGTTCGAGGAAGACCGGGTCGACGCGGTCTTCCCC
>CBDUCW010000166.1:0-5543 GCA_965365745.1 uncultured Trueperaceae bacterium | reverse complement strand
TCTTCCTCGCACGCCGTGGGCTGCTCCCGGACACATGGAGGGCGGAATCGCTCGACGGCGCCACCTGGGCGGAGATGCTGTCGAGATTCCGCGCGTGGTACGCGATCGGTCCCATCGAGGCGTCGACTCCGGTGTCCTTCGAGGCGATCCACGACGACGTTGCGAGGACGCTCATCGACATCGGGAAGTCGGTTCGGCCCTTGGGCCTCGTCGCCTGGGACCCCGACAACGACGACGCCATCGCCTTCGTCGCCCTCGTCTGGAACTGGACCGTCTACCCGCGTCTCATCGTGCATCGGCCCATCGACGGCTCTACGCTGACCAGCGTGGGCGGCTTTCGAGGCGCCCTCGACGTCTTCGCGAACTGCGTGATCCAGCCCGAGCGCTACATCGCGGCACCGGTCGACACGGCGATCGAGCTGTTCCTCGCGACGAACGATACGCGCATGGTCGTGCTCGAGACCGAGCCGAATCGGCGCGGCCTCCCGCGCTGGATCGACTCGGGCGGGGAGATCGACGCCTTCGCCTTCCGGTCTCCGGTGGTCGCCGACGCCGACGTCTACTCGGCGGCGTTCGCCGGGCCCTCGCTCGGGCCGGCGCGCCTGCTTCGGCTGCTGCCGCAACTGCGCACGAACCTCCCGCCGCACGCGGTGTTGCGCTACTTGCAGACGCCGCCCTAGCCGCGTCCTCGCGGCCGCGGATCGCCGGGCTCGAGGCGCGCACCTGTCCGCCGAACGATCGATCCGCGCAACGCCTCATCCGCGCCGGTCGGCAACCGGAAGCTGCCGGGGTGCCGTCGAGAGGGCCTAGGCGGCGTCCCCGATCGCGTCCCGCATGGACGCGACGGCTTCGAGCGAGGCCTCGGCGACCGCCCCGAGGTCCGCGTCCTCCGTCACGTACGTCAGACTCCGGCTCGCGCTGATCAATGCGCCGGTCCCGTCGCTCCGCAGCGCCGGCGCCACGTCGGCCGCGCCCCCGCCCTGGGCGCCGTAGCCCGGCACCAACAGCACGCTCGACGGAAGCGCGCCGCGCAGCTCGGCGAGGTGTTCCGGCGCGGTGGCGCCGACGACGGCGCCGAGCGGACCGAATCCCGACGCGCCACGGCGCTCGGCGTTCAGGGCCTCGAGGCCCGCGGCCACGCGCCGGTGGATCGGCTCGCCGTCGGCCTCGACGTCCTGCAGGTCGCCGGCCCCCGGGTTCGACGTGCGGACCAGGACGAAGACGCCGCGCGCGTTCGCGTCGCAGGCCGCCGCGAAGGGCTCGAGCGTGTCGAAGCCGAGGTACGGGTTCACGGTGAGGGCGTCCGCGCCCCAGACGCCGTCGCCGAGGTACGCGTCGGCGTAGGCCTCGGCCGTCGAGCCGATGTCGCCCCGCTTCGCGTCGAGCACGACCGGCAGCTCGAGCGCCTTCGCGTCGGCGATCAGCTGCGCGAGCGCGATCATCCCCGGGATCCCCATCCGCTCGAAGAAGGCGCTCTGCGGCTTGACGGCGGCCAGGTGCTCGTGGGTGGCGCCGAGGATCGCGCGGAAGTACGCCACGACGCTCTTGGCGACCTTGGCGGGGTCGCCGTCGTGCGTGTCCGGGTGCGTCGAGGCGTGCCGCTCGGGGCGCGGATCGATCCCCATGCAGACGACGCTCCCCGTCCGCCGCATCCGGTCGGTCAACCGGTCGGCGAAGGGGAGAGCGTCGGCGCTCATCGGGACCGCCGTCGGAGTCGGGCGGACGATGGGGGAGACGACACGTGCCGCACGTCCGCGCTCAGGCCGCGCCCGCGCCCTGTTGCCGCCCGGGTGCGCCGTGGCAGTGCTTGTACTTCTTGCCGCTGCCGCAGGGGCAGGGATCGTTGCGCCCGACCTTGTCGTCGGTCGTGATCGGCGCGGTGGGACCTTGGGGCCCCTGGCTCGAGCCATCGGCCGGACCCGCGAACGACACGTCCGTCTGGTACTGCACGTTGCGCTGCTGCTGGCGGCGCTGCAGCGGCTGCTCGGTCTGCACCTGAACGCGGAAGAGCAGCTTCGCCACGTTGAGGCGGATGTTGCTCTTCATCTCCTCGAACAGGTTGAACGCCTCGAAGCCGTACTCCTGCAGCGGGTTGCGCTGGCCGTAGCCGCGCAGACCGATGCCCTGGCGGAGCACGTCGAGGTTGTGGAGCTGTTCTTTCCAGTGCTGGTCGACGACCTGGAGCACGATGTAGCGCTCGAGCTCGCGCATGAGCTCGGGGGTGATCTCTTCCTCGCGCGCCTCGTAGGCGGCCTCGACCTTCTCGACGATGTCCTGGGTGACCTCGTCGGGCTTCTGCCCGCGCAGGTCCTCGAAGTCGATGCCCTCGAGCTGCGGCGCGGCTTCGAGCATCGCGGCCTTGAGGCTGCCGATGTCCTGCTCTTCGGGCTCGAGCTCTTCGTTCAGCGCGCTCTGCACCTGGCCGTCGACGTACTCGGCGATCATGTCGAGCACGTCCTCGCGGATGTCGGTGCCGAGCAGGATGTCGCGGCGCTGCTTGTAGATCACTTCGCGCTGCTTGCTCATCACGTTGTCGAACTCGAGCAGCTGCTTGCGGATCCCGAAGTTGCGGTCCTCGACCCGCTTCTGCGCGCGCTCGATCGCGCCGGTGACCATGCCGGCCTCGATGGGCTGACTGTCGTCCATGCCCAGTCGGTCCATCATGCCCAGCACGCGCTCGCTTGCGAAGATGCGCATCAGGTCGTCCTCGAACGACACGTAGAAGCGGCTCGAGCCGGGATCGCCCTGGCGGCCGGAGCGGCCCCGCAGCTGGTTGTCGATGCGGCGCGCCTCGTGGCGCTCGGTGCCGATGATGTGCAGACCGCCCGCCTCGAGCACCTTCTGCTTGCCGTCGACGGCTTCGTCGCGGAGCTGCTCGATCCTCGGGATGATGTCGGCCTCGAGCCCGTCGATGCGCCGAATGATCTCCTTCGCCTCGTCGTCGCGGTGCAGGAGAATCGCCTTGATGAACAGTTCGGTGTCGCTGTCGTAGCGTTCGAATCCCTCGCGCTCGAGCAGCTTGCGCGCGAGCATTTCGGGGTCGCCGCCGAGCTTGATGTCGGTCCCGCGGCCGGCCATGTTCGTGCTGATGGTCACGGCGCCGTAGCGGCCGGCCTGCGCCACGATGTCGGCCTCGCGGCCGTGGTACTTCGCGTTCAGCACTTCGTGCTCGATGCCGCGGCGCCGCAGCATCTTCGAGAGGCGCTCGGAGGCCTCGATCGTCACCGTGCCGACCAGGATCGGCTGGCCGGTGGCGTGCACCTCGGCGATCTCCTCGACGACGTTCTCGTACTTCCCGTCGATCGTGCGGAACACGACGTCGTCGTGGTCCTCGCGAATGACCGGTTCGTTGGTGGGGATCACCAGTACGTCGGAGCCGTAGATCTCCTGGAACTCCTTCTCCTCGGTCTTGGCGGTCCCGGTCATGCCGGCGATCTTGTCGTAGAGCTTGAAGAAGTTCTGGTACGTCACCGTCGCGAGGGTCTGGTTCTCGCGCTCGATCTTCACGCCTTCCTTGGCTTCGATCGCCTGGTGGAGCCCCTCCCCGAAGCGGCGTCCCGGCATCAAGCGCCCCGTGAACTCGTCGACGATCACGATCTGCCCGTCGTCGTCCTTCACGTACTGCTGGTCGAGCGCGTAGTGCTCGCGGGCCCGCAGCGCCTGCCGCAGCATGTGCCCGAGCTCCATGTTCTGGTGGTTGAAGATGTCCTCGACGCCGAGGTCCTCCTCGGCCTTGGCGATGCCCTGCTCGGTGAGGTGGATGTCCTTGGTCTTCTCGTCGGCGGTGTAGTCGCCGGTGGGCGGTTCGTCGCCCTCGCCGGCCTCGCCCTTTTCGAGCTTCGCCGCCACCTTCGCCATCGTGTAGTACTTGTCGGTCGCGACCTCGGCCGGTCCCGAGATGATCAGCGGGGTGCGGGCCTCGTCGATGAGGATGCTGTCGACCTCGTCGATGATGGCGTAGTGCAGCGGGTTGTCGCGCCGCAGCACGAGCTGCTGCGGGTTGAAGGCCATGTTGTCGCGGAGGTAGTCGAAGCCCAACTCGGAGTTGGTGATGTACGTGACGTCGGCCTGGTAGGCCTTGCGCCGCCCCGCGGGGTCGGTGCCGTGCTCGATGTAGCCGACCTCGAGGCCGAGCTTGCGGAACACCGGCCCCATCCACTCGGCACCCGTCCGCGCGAGGTAGTCGTTCGTGGTCACGAGGTGGCTGCCCTCGCCGCCGAGCGCGTTGAGCGCGAGCGGCAGGGTGGCGACGAGCGTCTTGCCTTCGCCCGTCTTCATTTCGGCGATGCTGCCGTAGTGCAGCGCCGCGCCGCCGATGAGCTGCACGTCGTAGTGCCGCATCCCGAGGCTGCGCTTGGCCGCCTCGCGGGTGAGCGCGAACACTTCGGGCATCAGCGCTTCGAGCGTTTCGCCGCCCTCGAGGAAGCGCGTGCGGAGCTCGGCGTAGGCGCCGGCGAGGTCGTCGACCTGCTCCATCGCCGACTCGAGCGCGTTGGTGGCTTCCACCACCTCACGTTCGAGCTTGGCGACTTCGCGTTCGTTGTTGTCGAACAGTTTCTGGAGGAATCCGAGCATGCAGAACCGTCTCCGTTAGGCGTCCGGCGCGGCCGGCGGGGTCCGGTCGGGTCGGAGCGAGGTCCGTGGGGGGTGGGGAGGCGAACGCCGTTCGTCGGCTGCGTCGCGGTGCGGGAAATCGACCCGATCTCCGCATCGGCAGCGGCGTTGGCTGCGACGGCGGGGCGGAAGGGTGTCGATCGAGAAGCGGCGTTCAGGACAGCCTTTTCCGCTCGCTGTGCGGGCGTAGCGCCACCGAGGAGTCTAGCACGCGCCCCCGCGCGGCCCGTCGGCGGCCCGACGGCTACAGATGCGGTCCACGGGGCGCGAACCGCCGGGGCGGTGGCCGCACGACGAGGACCCGCTGAAGAACGGGCCCGGAGCGCGTCGAGTCGTGGGGTTACCCGCCGTGCTCGCCGGGCCCGTCGGGCGCGGCGACGAGGCTGACGGCGTTCGATCCGTAGCGGCGCGTGTCGACTTCGACCGGTACGGGTTCGCCGTCGCTCGTCCGGTGCAGCACGAGCTCGAGGTCGCTCGGGTGCTGGAACACGTACCAGCCGCCCGGTGCAGCGGCAGCGCCGTCCAGGATCGCCTGGAAGATCGCCGGGAGATCGTCGGGGTAGGGGGGCGCTGCGAAGACCACGCCGAAGGCGCCGGGCCGATTCGCCGCGACGTCGAGCGCGTCGCCCCGAACGACCTCGACGTCGAGGCCCAGCCGACGGGCGTTGCGGCGCAGCACCGCGGCGGCTCCTCCGGCGAGCTCGACGCACGTCACGTCGTAGCCGCGACTGGCCGCCTCGAGGCCGATCGCGCCCGAGCCGCTGTAGAGGTCGAGAAAGGGGCCGTCGGCGCGGAAGCGGAGCAGGTCGAACAGCGCCTCGCGCAGCCGAGCGGGGCTCGGGCGCGTGCCACGACGGGGCGTTTCGAGCGTCTGGCCCTTGGCGCTGCCGGCGAGGATGCGGGGTCGACTCATGGGGGTCATTGTCGCC
>CBDUCW010000165.1:0-5613 GCA_965365745.1 uncultured Trueperaceae bacterium | reverse complement strand
AGGGTGCTGCCCGCTCGACTGTCAGGACAGCTGCAGCTGGGAGGCGGAGGTGGTCGACGGCCGTGCGGTGCGCGTGCGCGGCGCGCCGGATCACCCGTTCACCCGTGGGGCGCTCTGCGCCAAGGTGAACGACTACCCCGCGCACGTGTACGCCGAGGATCGCGTTCTGCACCCGCTGCGGCGCGTCGGGGCCAAGGGGGAGGGGCGCTTCGAGCGGATCGGATGGGACGAGGCGATCGACACGATCGCGACCCGCTTCGCCGGCATCATCGAGCAGCACGGTGCCGAGGCGCTGCTCCCGCACTTCTTCCTGGGCTCGCTCGGCACGGTGCAGCGCATGGCGCTCCAGCGCCTGTTCCATGCGCTCGGCGCGAGCCGCATTCACGGGAGCATCTGCGGCCAGTCGGGCAACGCCCTCGCGGCCGACGGCCATCCGATCGGCTTCGACCCCGAGGAGATCGCCCAGAGCGACCTCGTGCTGCTGTGGGGCTCGAACCTGCTCACCACGAGCCACCACCACTGGCACTTCGTGAACCGGGCGCGGACCGAGTCCGGCGCCCGCATCGTCAGCATCGATCCGCGGCGGACGCGGACCGCTCGCGCCTCCGACGAGCACGTCGCCATCGTCCCGGGGAGCGACGCCGCCCTCGCCGCCGGCATGGCCCACGTCCTCGTCGAGGAGGGCCTCGCCGACCTCGACTACGCGGCTTCGGTGGCCCGCGATCTGGATGCCTACCTCGAAGGGATCCGCGCCTGGACGCCGCGGCGCGCGGCCGCCGTGTGCGGGATCGAGGCCGACCGCATCGAGCGGCTCGCGATGGAGTTCGGCCGCGCGCGCGCAGCCGTGAACCGGTCGGGGATCGGTCCGCAGCAGACGCGGCACGGCGAGGCGTACCTGCGAAACGTCGCCGCGCTGTCGATCCTCGCCGGGCACTGGAAGCACCCCGGGGGCGGGCTGATGATCGAGTCCTACCCGCAGTTCCACGACAAGGCGGCGGCCCGCCCCGATCTCGCGCCAGACGGCGTGCGGAGCCTCGACATCGCGCGCCTCGGCGAGATCCTCGGCGACCGGGAGCTCGACCCGCCGATCCACGGCCTGATGGTCTGGTGCGCGAACCCCGCGGTGCACCAGATCGATGCGGGGCACGTGTGGGACGGACTCGGCCGCGACGACCTGTTCACCGTCGTGGTGGAGCACTTCCTCACCGACACGGCCCGCTTCGCCGACATCGTGCTGCCGTCGACCACGCAGCTCGAGCACTTCGACATCCAGGGCGCCTGGGGGCACACCTACATCAGCGTCAATCGGCCGGCGATCGCCCCGTTGGGCGAGGCGCTGAGCCACGGCGAGATCCTGCGGCGCCTCGCGCGGCGCATGGGGCTCGACCACCCCGCACTGCACGAGAGCGACGAAGCGATCGCCGCTTCCGCGCTGCCCGAGGGCGTGACCCTCGACGCGTTCGACGAGCGGAACTGGCGCAAGGCCGCGCCGCCGCGGCCGGACCTCCGCGGCAAGGCGCTGCCGATCGCCGGACCCGTGCCCGAGCCGGACGCCGCCCCCGAGGGCGGGCTCCGGTTGCTCACGCCCAAGTCGCACTACTTCATGAACTCGACCTTCGTGAACATGCCGCGGCAGCGCTCCGCCGAGGGCGAACCGTGGGTCGACCTCCACCCCGACGACGCGCGCCATCGCCACGTCGGCGACGGGCAGCGCGTGCGCGTCCGTTCCGATCGCGGGTCGCTCGAGGCCACGGCGCGGATCTCCGACGGGATCCTCCGCGGGGTCGCCGCCATGCCCGGTCGCTGGTGGGGCGAAGCGGACGGGACCGACGCCGTCGGAAATCTGCTGTTCGGGCCCTCGTGGTCCCCGGGTGGCCAGGCGGCGCACAACGACTTCTACGTGTCCGTGGAGCCGGTGGAGGCCGCTCCGGCGGGCCAGGCGGCCGACTGAGGCTCAGCCGCGTGCGCTGATGAACAGGATCGCGCAGGACTCGGGCGTCGCCGCCGCGAGCTCGCGCGTGAAGCCGCCGAAGCGCTTGCGCCCCTTCGCCGTGCGCTGCAGGCCGAGGATCATCAGGTCGCAGGCCGCGGCGTGCTCGGCGATGACCGCCTTGGGGTCGTCACCTCGCACCACCACCGCGTCGGCCGTTCCGCCCCCGACCGTGTCGGCGAAGCGCTCGAGCGAGCGCTGGGCCCGGCCCAACGAAGCGTCGGTCGTGGACGAGGGCAGCACGCGGAGGTAGATCGCGCGGCTGCTGCCGATGCGGGCGAGCGTGCCCAGCAGGCGCGCGCGGAGCGCCTCCTGCGCGCCCTGACCGCCGACCGGGATGAGGACCCGTTCGACCCGCTCGAAGCGCCAGGCGGCCGGGGCGCGGAGGACGACGACGTCGCTGTCGACTTCGCTGATCAGGTCGTTGACGCGGCGCCGCACGTCCGCGTCGTCGAGGGCGGCGAAGCCGAGCAGCAGGCTCTCGCAGTCGTGCAGGCGGGCGGCGCGAGCGATCTCGTCCCAGGGATCGGAGGCCAGCGTGATCAGCGCCTCGGGGCTGAGGCCGGCCTCGAGCGCCAGGCCGAGGCTCTCCTCGAGCACGGCTTGGGCGTTGGCAAGGCTCGGATGGCGCGCGACCCCGTCGACGGTCGAGGCCTCGGGGCGTGCGTCGCTGACGACGCTGAGCAGCATGACGCGGCCGACCCGCTCCGGGGCGAGCGCGTCGGCGACGCCGACCAGGGCGCCCGCGCTGGCGGGGTTGACGATCGGCGCGAGCACCAGCGGCCGGCGACCTCGGAGGGCCACCAACGACGGATCCTGCGCCTCGGCGTGCGCGTCGGCGATGCGAGCCTCGCGTGCGAACAGCCACAGGTAGATGCCCAGCCCCGCGAGCGACCACACGAGCGCGATCCCGCCCGCGACGGGCACGGTGAAGCCCTGGAAGATCGCCAGGCCGGCCGTGGCGATCCCCCCCACGATGGGGACCAGGGGGAACCACGGCGTCTTGAACGGGATCGGCGTCGCCGGGTCGCGACCGCGCGCGAGGATGGCGATGCCGTGGGCGAGGGTGAACACGATCAGGAAGATCAGGCTCGCGGCGGCGCCGGCGGCGGCGACGTTCGGCAGCGCGATCATCGTGGCGACCATCGTCAGCGCCGAGGCGAGCACGCCGGCGACGGGGATGCCGCGGCCGCTGACCCGCCCGAGCCGGGCCGGGAGGGTGCGGTCGCGGGCCATGGCGAAGGCGATGCGGCTGGCGGCGTAGAGGTTGGCCTCGAGCGCCGACAGCATCGAGAGCAGGGCCGCCACGATCACCAGCCAGAAGCCGAGCGCGCCGAGGTACGTCCGCGCCGCCACGGCCATCACGGTCTCGGGGAACGCCCCCGCGAAGCTCTGCACCCCGGGGAACTCGCTCGGGACGCCGACCGTGGCGATGACCAGCAGCAGCGGCAGGTAGACGGTGAGCGCCACGGCGAGCGAGATGAGCATGGCGCGCGGGATGGTGCGGCCGGGGCTCTTGATCTCGCCCGCCGATGCCGCGATCAGATCGAAGCCCTGGAACGCGATGAAGGTGAATCCCATGGCGGCGAGGATGCCGCCGAAGCCGCTGGGGGCGAAGGGGCGCAGCGTGTCGGCGATGCCCGCCGCCGGACGCCCCACGAGCACGGCGAGGCCCGCTGCGATCAGAACGCCGAAGACGACCACCTTGCCGACCGTGGTCCAGGCGCCGCCGCCCCCTGCGCGGCGCACCTGCGTCGCGGTGTAGAAGGCGATGGCGGCCACGGCCAGCAGCAGCGCACCCGGCCGAGCGAGCAGCCAGGGCGGTGCCCCGCTCCACGACTGCGCCAGCGCCAGGACGGCGTACTCGGCGAAGCCGAGCGCGTAGAGCACGCCGGCGACGATCGAGGCGAAGTAGACGATCCAGCCGAGCGTGAAGGCGGCCCGCACCGAGAGGACGCGCTTGGCGAAGGCGTAGGTGCCGCCCGAATGCGGGAACCGCGCCGACAGCTCGGCGAAGGACAGCGCCGTGAGGATGGCCACGACGCCGTTGAGGGCGAAGGCCACGAAGGCCGCCGGTCCGGCGGCGTCGAAGGCGACGCCGACGAGGGCGAGGATGCCGCCGCCCACGATGGCGCCGACCCCGATGACGGTCGCGCCGAAGAGGCCGATCGTGCGGTGGGGGTCGGTACCGGACGCGGACGCCGCGCCGGAGCGGGCGTCCACGTCGACGGGGGTTGGAGCGGGATCGTCGGGCATGACCCCGCCCAGTCTAGATCACCGGATGCCGGCGGCGGCCGGCGCTCCCCGTGCTCAGGCGCGGGCCAGCGCTTCGAGCACGTCGCGGTCGTTGGGGCCGACCTCGCGGCGGAAGCCGTCGCCGCGGAGGACGAGGCGCGGCTCGAAGCCGTGATCGCGCTCGGTGCGGCCGTAGAGTTCGGCCGGGCGCCCGTCGATGCGCATCTGCACGTGGCGCAGGGCAGGGCGACGCTCCAGGACGCGCTGGGCCATGGTCTGCAGGCGCAGGCGGTCGTTCGCGTCGACTTCGGCGGTGAGTTTGGCGAAACGGACGGTCATGCGAATCACCTCGAGGGCGGAATGCGGCGTCGCGCACGGTGCGGAGAGGCCGGATTCGTGGGTCGTGGATCCCGGCTCTGCGGGGCCGCACGCGGGGCCCTCTGCCGAGATCTGCCCCGAGTCTAATAGCTAGGCGCAAACACGGTATATGCAGGAATACATTCGCGGGCGATCCGCGCGTTGGCTCGCCCACCAACCCACCCGTTTCGCCCCTCTCGGCCGCTCCGCCGTCGTCAGCCTCGGGCGCGTTCGGCCGCGTAGTCGCGCAGGCGCACGCGGTCGAAGGCGTACCGTCCACGGGTGCCCTGAACCACGCCGGCGGCGCGCATTTCCGAAAGAAGCGCCGTCGTCGTCTCGCGGGCGGCCCCCACCATCGCCGCGAAGTTCTCGTGCGTCAGCGGCAGCGTGATGCGGACGGTGCCGTCGTCGCTGACCTGCCCGAAGCGCTCGCCGAGGCGCAGCAGCGTGCGCGCCAAGCGTGCCGGCACGGGCAGCTCGCTGTCCTCCAGCGCCGCACGGAGCCGCACCATGTGCATGTCCGCGGCGCGGAACAGCTCGTCGGACAGATCCGACGGCGCGTCGGCGAGCGCGACCGCCCGCACGACGACGCGGGGGCTGACGGCCACCGCGTTCTCGCGGTAGCGCGCCTGCTCGGGCGTCAGGCCGCCGATCGCATCGCCCGGGCCGGCCAGGCCGAAGATCCGTTCCTTGCCGGTCGCCACGTCGATGCCGAGCTTGAGCAGCCCTTCGGTGATCAGGAACAGCGCGTCGGCCGGGTCGCCCGCCCGGTACAGTCGATCGCCCTTCGACAGCTCACGGCGCGGTGCCTCGGCCAAGGCCGAGGGCGGAGGGGGCGCTCCAGCGACGCCCTCGTGAAGCAGGCTGTCGTACGGCGTCATGATGGAGTCTACCCTTGCGCCTCGCACCTGTCGGTGTCCTGATTGCTCGCGCGGCCGCCACCGCGCGAGCGGCCAAAGGCGGCGCGGCCGCCTCGCGAGCGCGAGGGCCGGCGCGCGGGGGCCGTCGCGCGGGGACCGGTTCGCGAACGG
>CBDUCW010000164.1:0-5624 GCA_965365745.1 uncultured Trueperaceae bacterium | reverse complement strand
CCCCGCTGCCCGGAACCCCCCGGGAAGCACCCGGTCCGCGCCGCACCGTGCCGATCCCGGCCGACCTTCCGACGCGACGACGTCGACCCGATGGCGTGGCGCGTCTGCACTCCGACTCCGACCGCACCCGCCGACCGCTGCACCTCGCCCTCCGAGGAGGACCGCACCAAGCATGAAGCTCTCTCGTCGTACGAACACCATCATCCTCTGGCTCATCTCGCTCGCCCTCCTGGTGGGCATGGTGATCATGTTCACCCCGAGCCTCGGCAACATCGGCCAGCTCGGACAGGACATGCAGGAGCCCGTCGCGCTGCGCGTGAACGACGAGCCGATCACCGAAGTACAGGTGGCCCGCGCCCAGCAGTCGCCGCTCTACCAGAGCGTTCGCACGGGCGAAGTCGGCGAAGATCTCGAGCTGCTCCTGCTCGACTCGCTGATCGACCGCGAAGTCCTGCGGCAGGCGGCCGCCCGAATCAACGTCTCGAACGGCGACGTTCGCCAGGCGGTCGACGACTTCCGCCGCGCCAACGGCGTGGCCGGCCGCGACAGCGACAACCGGTACCTGGCGCTCATCGGCAACGCGGGCTACGACGACCAGTCGTTCCGTGCCGCGCTGCGCGAGCAGCTCCGGGTGCAGCGCTTCCAGGAAGAGCTCACCGCCGACGTGACGGTGGACGACGCCGAGGTCGAGGCGTACTTCGGCGTCAACGATCAGAACTACGCCACCGACGCCCGCATCGAGGCACGCATGATCACGGTCGACGACGCCGAGCTCGCAGCCGATCTGCTCGGCCATCTCGAGGCCGGCGCCGACTTCGCCGAGCTCGCCGCCGAGAGCTCGGTCGAGCGGGCCGACCGCGGCGGCGCCCTCGGCGCCGCCGACGGCGAGAGCGAGCCGCGCCCGGTGGGGCGCGCCGCGCTGCCGACGGCGGTCGCGAACGCCGCCTTCGCCCTCGAGGGTCCGGGGCGCACCGGAGTCGTCGAGAGCGGGGGGCGCGCCTACATCGTCGAGGTCGAGCGCTTCCTCGAACCCGAGGTGCAGCCCCTCGACGCGGTCCGCGAGCGGGTCGAAGCCGACGCCCGCGAAGCCAAGCGGCAGGCCGTGCTCGAGCGCGAGATCGAACGCCTCCGCGATGACGCCACGGTGGTCGTGCCCGAGGAGAGCAACTTCCAGTTCGAGGACCGCGTGATCGCCACCGTCGGCGAGGCCGAGATCCTGCGCACCGATCTCGTGCGCGCCACGTACACGAATCCGCAGATCCAGCAGGCGCTCAGCCCGCAGACGGCCGACCTCATCGCCGGCTTCTTCAAGTCGAGCACCCTGGCGCAGCTCATCGACATCGAGTTGGCGTATCAGGGCGCCCAGGATCTCGCCCCCGACTTCATCGGCTCCAAGAGGCTCGTCGCGCAGCAGGCCTTCGATTGGGTGACCCGCGAGGCCGACGCGACCGAGGACGAGATCGTCGCCTACTACGAGAGCAACCCGGCCCGCTACACGGTGCCGGCATCGGCCGACGCGACGCGGGTCGACTTCGACGCCGAGGTCGACGCGGTCGCCTTCCGCGCCGCCCTCCTCGAGGGGCAGAGCGTCGACGACGCGGCCGCCGCGGTCGGTGGCGAGGTCCAGGACCTCGGCACCGTCGCACCGGGGCAGCTCGACGGCGAGATCGACACCGCCCTGTTCGGCACCGAGGCCTTCACGGATCTGCCCGACGCGGCCGAGGCCATCTCGGACGTGCTGGTGCTCGAGCAGCCGGTCGAAGCGCCCGCCGGCAGCGAGGCCGGCGAAGCCGACGCCGACGGCGCGAGCGAGCCCGGTGATGCCGGCGTCGACCAGGCCGAGCCCGGCACCGAGGAGGCGCAACAGGTCGAACGCGTCTACGTCGTGCTCGTCGCCGACCGGACGCCCGAGACGGTGCGCCCGCTCAGCGATGTCCGCGACCAGGTCGAGCAGGCCGTGCTGACGCAGGAGCGCGCCGAGCTGCGCGAGGCCTGGCTCAGCGAGCTCGCGGAGGAGATCGAAGTCGTGAACCTCGAAGCCGCCGACGCCTCGGGCGACGAGGGCGCGGCCGCGCCCGACGGCGACGCTGGCGACGCCGCGAGCGAGACCGATGCGGAGGCCGGCAGCGACGGAAGCGACGGGAACGGCGGCGGCGAGGCCGACGCCACGGACGACACGAACTAGCTGCCGAGCGCGGGCGTCGGTTCGGGCCTTCCAGGCCGTCGCCGAGCCGCCCGATCCGCCCGATCCGCAACGAACGAGACGCGCCCGGGACTCCGTTCCCGGGCGCGCGTTCGTCGCGCGGAGCGGCCGAACGGGGGCGTGCGTGCCCGCACGGCGAGCCCGCCGCCCTGGCAACGGGCAGGCCCCGACCCCCCTGGTAGCGTTGCGCAATGCGAGCTCTCATCAGTGTGTCCGACAAGCGCGGCATCGCCGACTTCGCTTCCGATCTCGCGGCGCTCGGCGTGGAGCTGATCTCGACCGGCGGCACCGCACGAGCCCTGCGCGAGGCCGGCCTGCAAGTCCGCGACGTGTCCGAGGTCACCGGCTTCCCCGAAATCCTCGACGGACGGGTCAAGACGCTGCACCCGCGCGTGCACGGAGGCGTGCTGGCGCGCGGCGACGAGGCCCACAGCGCCGAGCTCGAGGCCCACGGGATCGATCGCTTCGATCTCGTCGTCGTCAATCTCTACCCCTTCCGCGAGACCGTAGCCCGGCCCGACGTCTCCGCCGAGGAGGCGCTCGAACAGATCGACATCGGCGGCCCGACGCTGCTGCGCGCGGCGGCGAAGAACCACCCGCAGGTGCTCGTCCTCGTCGATCCCGAGGACTACGCGGCCGTGCACGATGCGCTCGCGGCCGGGGACGTTCCGGCCGCGCTGCGCCGCTCGCTGGCCCGCAAGGCCTTCGCGCACACGGCCGGCTACGACGCTGCCATCGTCGCCTGGTTCGACCGCGACGGGGAGGACGCCGGCGCGCTGCCGCCGACGCTGCACCTGACCCTCGAGCGTGGCGAGGTGCTGCGCTACGGCGAGAACCCCCACCAGCGCGGTGCGCGCTACCGGGAGGTCGGTGCCGCGGGGGCCTGGGACGCGGTCACCCAACGCAAGGGCGTGGCGCTCAGCTACCTCAACCTCTTCGACGCCGACGCCGCCTGGCGCCTCGTGCACGAGTTCGAGGTGCCGGCCGCCGTGGTCGTGAAGCACGCGAACCCCTGCGGCGTGGCGCGTGACGCCGAGCTGGCCACCGCCTACGAACGCGCCCTC
This sequence comes from uncultured Trueperaceae bacterium, assembly GCA_965365745.1. Classification (GTDB taxonomy): domain Bacteria; phylum Deinococcota; class Deinococci; order Deinococcales; family Trueperaceae; genus CBDUCW01. The sequence goes on along the minus strand of CBDUCW010000164.1, from coordinate 2,357 downwards.
GCCTGCGATCCGAAATCCGCCTTCGGCGGAATCGTGGCGTTGAACCGCGTCTGCGATGCGGCGACGGCGGAGCGCATCATGGACGCCCCAAAGTGTGACGTCTTGGTGGCGCCCGGGTACGAGGCTGCGGCGCTCGAGGTGCTGAACCGGAAGCGCAAGAACATGCGCGTGCTCGAGATGCCCGCGCCGTCGCCCGCGCGTCCGGACCTGCGCCGGGTCGACGGGGGCTTCCTGGTGCAGGAGGCCGATCGGCTCGTGGCGCCCCCCGAGGCGTGGACGGTGGCCACGGAGCGGGCGCCGAGCGAGGACGAGTGGCGCGACCTGCGCATGGCGTGGACCGTGTGCGCCTATACCAAGTCGAACGCCATCGTGCTGGTCGCGGATGGCCAGGCCGTCGGCATCGGCGCCGGTCAGCAGAGCCGGGTCGACGCCGGCGAGATCGCCGCCCGAAAGGCCGACGGCCGAGCTCGTGGCGGGGCGGCGGCGTCGGACGCCTTCTACCCGTTTCGCGATGGCCTCGACGCCGCGGCCGCGGCCGGCGCGACGGCCGTGGTGCAGCCGGGCGGATCGATCCGCGACGACGAGGTCATCGCGGCCGCGAACGAGCACGGGATCGCCATGGTCCTGACCGGGGAGCGGCACTTCCGGCACTGAGCCCGCACGGACCCCGGCCTCCGAACACCGCTTCGGGGTCTCGCCAAAACGCCGAATCGCGTGCTGCGCGTGCGGTGACATCGGTCGTTTGGTTCACGCCGTTCAGGTGCCAGATGTAGCCCCCCGACGCCCCTTGCCCGCGACATCTGGTGCTTGCTACGATGCGCTCCGTCGCTCGAACGAGTTCGAGGATTCGGAGCCTCCCGCCCCCCGGCGGCTCCACGGCCGCGCCGCGGCCCGGATCCTTCGGCAGACGCCGTGCGTCCTGCGCGTCGAGTCGCATACAGGATGTTGTATGCGATTCACCTTTGGCATCTAGATGTGGCACATTTCTCCTTGCCGCTGCCGGCACCCGAGTGCTAGGGTTCGCAGCGCAACCCACGAATCTCTGGAGGGAACCCCGTGGCCGACACCGTCACCCCAGCAACACGCTCCGCAACCGCAGAGGCGAGCGCCGGATCCGGCCTCGCCGCGTTCGACGAACACGCGGTTGCGATCGCCTCGCGGCAGTACCTGCAGCCGGGCGACGGCGACCTCGGGGGGCTGTTCCGCCGGGTCGCGAACTGGGTGGCGAGCCCGGAGCCGGAAGCCGACCGGGCCGCGTGGTCGAGCGCGTTCTTCGACCTCATGGCGAGCAAGCGGTTCTGCCCCGGCGGCCGCGTGCTGGCCGGCGCCGACACGCGCCACGGCAACGTGCTCAACTGCTTCGTCCAGGACGGCTCCCCCAAGCAGGCCGGGAGCAACGCCTGGGTGCTCGAACTGGCGACGAAGCTCGCGCTCGTCACCAAGGTCGGGGGCGGCAACGGTCTCAACCTCGATCCGCTGGCCCCCAAGCGCGGCTGGACCGGCACGGCCGGCACGCTGCTGCTCACCATCGACGCGAGCCATCCGGACTACGAGAAGGTTCGGGACGGGACCTTTCTCGACCTCGTCCACGGCTCGTACGTGACGAAGGGCTACCGCACCGCGGTCTTCGTCGAGAAGGACGCCTTGCCCGACGGCATCCCGGTCCGGACCGTCGGCGACTCCGTCGATTCGATCTGGAAGTCCGGCGGCGACACCGTGCTCGACCTGCTCGACGGCCGTGACGTGATCCTCGACCTGTCGTCGCTGCGCGCCGAGGGGACGCCGGTCAACGGATCGGGAGGGACCAGCAGCGGGCCGAGCAGCTTCGCGGTCGAGGTCTTCGACAACTTCGCCAGCTGGGCGCGGCTCGGGGGCGCCGAGTTCGCCGGGCCCGTGGCCACGCTTCGCTACGTGTTCGCCCCCACCCTGCGCGCGATCCGGCAGGGCGGCACGCGGCGCGGGGCCGGCATGGCCACGATGCACATCACCCACCCCGACGTGCACGACTTCATCACCGCCAAGGACCTCGAGCGGGAGCAGGACGAGGGCGACATCAGCACCTTCAACATCAGCGTGCTCGTCGACGACGCCTTCATGCAGGGCGCGCTCGAGGCCCGCGCACGCGGGGAGAAGGGCGTGCTGTGGGACATCGCCGAGCACGCCTGGCAGACCGGCGAGCCGGGGCTGATCTACCTCGATCGCATCAACGAGTTCAACCCCATGCGCACCGCCTACGGCGACATCAAGTCGACGAACCCCTGCGGCGAGATCCCCCTGTACGCCGGCGAACCCTGCGACCTCGGCGCGATGAACCTCGCGGCCTACGTGCGCGAGGACGGCATCGGCCTCGACGGCTG
>CBDUCW010000163.1:0-5638 GCA_965365745.1 uncultured Trueperaceae bacterium | reverse complement strand
AAGGACTGAGGCGCCGCGGGCGCCCTCGGGTTCGACCGGCGGGCCCCGCGGTCGCCGCAGCGCAGGCCGGGGGCGCGGCGGCGCTGCGCAGCGTCGCGCGAACGCCGGGAGCGCGGCCACAGCACGCCGCGGTGACGGGCGGTACGCTTTGAGCGTATGCCGAGCAACGCACGCATCTCCGACCACCTCGAAACGATCGCCGACCTGCTCGAGCTGAGCGGCGCCAACACCTTCCGGGTCCGCGCCTTCCGCAAGGCCGCCCGCACGGTCGCCAACGCCACCCACCGGGTGGACGTCTTCGACCACGACGAGCTCACCGAGCTCGACGGCGTCGGCAAGGACATCGCCGGCGAGATCCGGGCCTACGTCGAGGACGGGACCACCGGGCGCCTCGAGGATCTGCGCGCCGAGGTCCCCGAGGGTCTGCTCGGGGTGACGCGGGTGCGCGGGGTGGGGCCCAAGCGCGCGCTCGAGCTCTACGAGCAGCTCGGCGTCGACGGCATCGACGCGCTCGAGAAGGCGGCCCAGGACGGCGCGATCGCCGGGCTCAAGGGCTACGGCGCGAAGAGCCAGGAGAACATCCTCGAAGCGATCGCCAGCGCCCGCCGGCTGGCGCAGCGGGCCCCCCGCGGCCACGTGCTCGCCGACGTCGAAGCGCTGCTCGACCATCTGCGGGCGGCCGACCCGGCCCCGTCGAAGCTCGAGGTCGCCGGCAGCTTCCGGCGCGGGCGCGACACCGTGGGCGACATCGACGTGCTCGCGGTGGCCGACGACCCGGCCGCCTTCGGCGAGCACTTCCGAAGCTACGAAGACGTCGACGACGTCGAGAGCAGCGGCGACACGCGCTCCACCGTGGTGCTGCGGACGGGCCTGCAGGTCGATCTGCGCGTCGTCCCCGAGGAGAGCTGGGGCGCGGCCCTGCTGTACTTCACCGGCAGCAAGGACCACAACGTCCGGCTCCGGCAGCGGGCGCTGGACCGGAACCTGACCCTCAACGAGTACGCCCTCCGCGAAGTGGCCCAGGAGGGGGGCGAGAGCAAGAGTGGCGATCCTGGCGCCCGGGTCGCGGGTGCCAGCGAGGCCGAGGTCTACGCGGCGCTGGACCTGCCGTTCATCCCCCCCGAACTGCGCGAGGACCGCGGCGAGATCGCCGCCGCCGAGACGGGCGACCTTCCCGATCTGATCGAAGCCGCCGACATCGTCAGCGACCTGCACATGCACACCGACTACAGCGACGGGCGCGCCACGCTGCGCGAGATGATCGAAGCCGCCAGGGCCCGCGGGCGCAGGCTGATCGCCATCACCGATCACAGCCCGGCGCTCGGCGTCACCGGCGGCCTGTCGCCCGAGCGGCTCGAAGCGCAGTGGGCCGAGCTCGAGCAGCTCGAGGCGGAGGGCGTCACCGAGGGCATCACGGTGCTGCGCGGCATGGAGGTCGACATCCTCAAGGACGGCTCGCTCGACATGACCGACGCGATGCTCGAGCGCATGGACTTCGCGATCGTCAGCGTGCACATCCCGCACAGCCTCGACGAGGCCGCGCAGACCGAACGCATCGTCGCGGCGCTGGCCCACCCGAAGGCACGCGTCCTGGCCCACCCCACGGGGCGCTTGCTGGGGCAGCGCGAGCCGTACCCCATGGACATCGAGACGATCCTCGCGGCCGCCGCCGAGCACGACGTCGCGGTCGAAATCAACGCCTCGCCCTCGCGGCTCGACCTCAACGACCTGCACACCCGCATGGCCAAGGAGGCCGGCTGCGTGATCACGATCAACACCGACGCGCACAGCCCCGAGGAGCTCGACCTCATGCCCTACGGGGTCACCGTGGCGCGTCGCGCCTGGCTCGAGGCGGCCGACGTACTGAACACCTGGACGCCCGAGAAGGCGATCTCCTTCTTGCGCGGCGCGTGAGCGGCGCCGCGCCCACCGAACGCGCGGCCGAGCTGCGCCGCGAGCTGCGCCGCTGGAACCGCGAGTACTACGTCGACAACGACCCCAGCGTCAGCGACGAGGAGTACGACGCGCGATTCCGCGAGCTGCTCGAGCTCGAGGAGCAGCACCCCGAGCTGCGCACCGCCGACAGCCCCACCCGGCGGGTCGGCATCGAGCCGGCGAACGCCTTCGAGAGCGCCGACCACGAGTCGCCGATGCTCAGCCTCGACAGCAGCGCCGACCCCGGCGAGTTCCGGCGCTTCGACGAACGCGTCCGGAAGGCGGTCGACGCCGTGCGCTACAGCGTCGAGCCCAAGGTCGACGGCATGCTCACGCGCGCGGTCACCCGCGGCGACGGCGTGACCGGCGAGGTGATCACCAACAACGTGCGCACCATCCCCTCGGTGCCGCTGCGGCTGCGCGACGGCGCCCCGTCCGGCCTGCTGAGCGTGCGTGGCGAGATCTTCATGCGCCAGGACGACTTCGGCGCGCTCAACGCCCGGCTCGTCGAGCACGACCAGAGCCCCTTCGCCAACCCCCGCAACGCGGCCGCCGGCAGCGTGCGTCAGCTCGACCCCGCGGTGACCCGCTCGCGTCCGCTGCGCATCTACGTCTACGACCTCCTCCGCGCCGACGGCGTCGAGGTCGCGACCCACCGGGACGTGCTCGAGCAGGTGGCGGCGTGGGGCTTCCCGGTCAGCGACGACAACCGTTGGGCCGACGACGCCGACGGCGCTCTCGCCCGCTTCGAAGAGCTCGCGGCGGTGCGCGACGACCTCGACTACGAGATCGACGGGGTGGTGGTGAAGCTCGACGACCTCGCCGGTCGCGAGGCCATGGGCAGCACCACGCACCACCCGCGCTGGGCCTACGCGCTCAAGTTCGAGCCGCGGCACGAGGAGACCGTGCTCGAACGCATCACCGTCAGCGTCGGTCGCACCGGCGTGCTCACGCCGGTGGCGCTGATGCGCCCGGTGACGATCGGCGGGGTCACCGTGGCTCGCGCCAACCTGCACAACATCGAGAACATCCACGACAAGGACATCCGCGAGGGGGCCCGCGTGCGGGTGCTGCGCGCCGGCGACGTGATCCCGCAGGTCGCCGAGGTGCTCGACCCGGGCGACGGTCCGCGCTGGGAGATGCCCGACCGCTGCCCCTCCTGCGGCACCGAGGTGGTGCGCAACGGCCCCTACACGCTGTGCCCCAACAGCTTCGGCTGCGACGCGCAGCTCAAGGGGCGCATCCAGCACTACGCCAGCCGCTACGCGCTCGACATCGAGGGCCTGGGCGAGAAGGTGGCCGACCAACTCGTCGGGCGGCAGATGATCGCGACGCTGCCCGACATCTACGAGCTCGACGTCGAGGACTTCGGCTCGCTCGAGCTGTTCGGCGAGAAGCGCGCCCAGAACCTGGTCGACGCGATCGACGCGGCGCGCGAGACGACCCTGGCCCGCTTCCTGTTCGGGTTGGGGATCCCCGAGGTGGGGCGGGGCGTCGCGCGCGACCTCGCGCGGCACTTCGACACCCTCGACACGCTGCGGTCGGCCACCCCCGAGGATCTCGAGGCGCTTCACGGATTCGGCGAGGTGATCGCGCACGCGATCCACGACTTCTTCCACGACGAGCACAACCGCGCCGCCCTCGAGCGCCTGGTGGCGGTGGTGACGCTGCGCAACCCCGACCGCGTCGCGTCCGGGGGCGACGACGCGGCGGCGCTCGAAGGCCTGACCTTCGTGTTCACCGGCTCGCTCGAGACGATGACCCGCAACGACGCCAAGGAGCTCGTCGAGCGTCACGGCGCCAAGGCCAGCGGCAGCGTGAGCGGCAGCACCGACTACCTCGTCGCCGGCGCGGGCGGCGGAAAGAAGCGCAGCCAGGCCGAGGCGAACGGCGTGCCGATCCTGAGCGAAGCGGAGTTCGCCGCGTTCCTCGACGAGCGCGGGATCGAGCTCGGAGGCGGGGAGGGCTAGCCTCGTCCCCGTGCCCCCGCACGGACGCCCGCGCCGTGGGAGCGCGGACATGCGCCCTTCCGACCGCGCGTACGATGGGCATCGGGGTGCGGGCATGCGGCGCACGCCCCCAGCGATCGATCCCGGAAAGGGGACGACCCGATGAAGACCTCGTGGTTCTGGCTCGTACTCGTGGGCTACCTGCTCGCGAACGGCATCCCGCACCTCGTGTTCGGCGCGGCCGGCATGCCGATCCGCTCGCCCTTCGGCGCGACCGCGAGCACGACCGTGAACGTGCTGTGGGGGGTGTCGAACCTCGTCGCGGGAAGCCTGCTGCTGTGGTGGCGCGCCTCGTCCGAGGCGCTGAATCTCCGCGAGATCGCCGCGTTGCTCGTGGGCTTCTGGCTGGCGGTCGTCACCTACTGGATCTGGATGGGCCAGGCCTTGGGGTAGCCGGTCGCCCCCAGTCCACGGTCGCCCTGCATCCCCGCCCACGCCTCGTCCGATACCGTCCGGCGTGATTCCGGCTCGCCCGCTCGGCCCTACGGGGTCGGCGTCGGCCGCGCCTGGCTCGTGACGAGCTCCCCGAACAGCGACTCCTGGGTCGTGCGCCCCGGCACCCGGAACCGGTCGGTCCGCAGCGGCGGGAGCCGGCCGTCGAGGCCGAGCCGCCGCGCGTGCACCGTGAAGATCTGGCGCATCTGCTCGGCGTAGGCCCCCTGGCCGCGCATCCGGTGGCCGGGGCGCGGATCGTTGAGCTCGCCCCCGCGCATCTCGCGGATGCGGGCCAGCACGCGCTGGGCGCGCAGCGGGTGCTCGCGCTCCAACCAGGGCACGAACACCTCCTGCACCGCACCCGGCAGGCGCACCGGGATCATGCTGGCCCGTCGCGCGCCGGCTGCGGCGGCGGCCTCGAGGATCGCGGGGATCTCGTGATCGGTGAGCCCGGGGATCGCCGGCGCGACGTTGACGCTCACCGGCACCCCGGCGTCGGCGAGCGCGCGCACCGCGTCGAGCCGTTGCTGCGGCGTACTCGCGCGCGGCTCCATGCCGCGCTGGAGCTCGGCGTCGAGGCTGGTGACGCTGAGCGTGGCATGCACCAAGCCGTCGGCGGCGAGGTCGGCGAGCAGGTCGAGATCGCGGCGGATCGTCGCGCGCTTGGTGATGATCAGCGCCGGGTGCCGGTGATCGCGCAGCACGCCGAGCAGCTGCCGGGTGATGCCCAGCTCGGACTCGATCGGTTGGTACGGGTCGGTGACGCCCGAGAGCCCGAACGGGCTCGGCACGTAGCTGGGCTTCGCCAGCTCGACGCGCAGCCGTGCGGCGGCGTCGCGCTTCACGAAGATCATCCGCTCGAAGTCGAGCCCCGCGCTGAGCCCCAGGTACTCGTGGAAGGGGCGCGCGTAGCAGTACGAGCAACCGCACTCGCAGCCGCGGTACGGGTTCAGGCTCTGGTCGAAGGGGATGTCGGGCGAGCTGTTGCGCGCGATCACGCGCCGCGTCGCGTCGTCGAAGTAGCGCGTGGGCGCCCGCAGGTCGGCCTCGGTGAGCTCGGCGGGGTCGAGCTCGACCTCGATCTCGCGGAAGCGGTTGCGGGGATCGTGAGCGGCGGTTCGTCCGCGGTAGGCGCGCATGCTCAGAGTGTACCTTACTTATTAAGGTATCGTGACGGGTCGCCGCGCTCCCCGCGCCGCCCCCGCGGAACCGACCCACCGTGCCCCCGACGCAGACGCCCAACGCGCCCCCTCCTATGC
>CBDUCW010000162.1:0-5663 GCA_965365745.1 uncultured Trueperaceae bacterium | reverse complement strand
GGTGAAGCCGTTGAGATCCATGCGAAGCGCGTCGTCGACGTCGACCCAGGCGAACGCCTGGGCCTCGTCGTTCAGCGCCACGTCCTCGCGGTCCGTGCGCGCCACGAAATTGAGCAGCAGGAAGTGCGATGGCCGGTGGAACTCCACCGATTCGATCGCTTCCTGGGTCGGGGCCCAATGCACGTCGTGCAGTTCGAGCCCGGTTTCCTCGCGGAACTCGCGCAAGAGGGCGGCGTGCAGGCTCTCGCCGTACTCGATCTTGCCGCCCGGGACGCCCCACGTGTCGCGCCACTTGTGGGTCCGGATCAGCAGGATCCGACCCGACGGCCCTACCGCGAGCGCGCCCACCGTCGCGAGCGGATGCTCGGGAGCCGCGCCGCCCGCCGACGCGCCTGCGCCGTCCGTGCCGCTGCCCATGTGCCCTTCGACGTTCACGATGTCCGAGCGTAGCGACGGAAGCGCGCCACCCGCAGTAGCTGCACGCACACAAGGTACGCCGCCTGGGCCACGACGATCCACACGTAGGCGAAGGGTTTCCCCGCGACCAGCGCCAGGCCGAGCACGAGCAGCTGCGTCGAGAGACCGAGGTCGACGACGCTGGCGGTCGAGAACAGATCGGACCAGGCGCGGCGCTGCGCGGGCGGTGCCTCCGATGCCCGTCCGCCACGCGCCCAACCGAGCAGCGCGTCGTCGACCCGGGCCACGAGTCGATCCTGGGGCGCGAGCACCGTTCGGTACACGCCACGAACCAGGACGAGCAGCGCCTTCGGCGCGCCGGGAGGAGCGTCGGCAGGATCGGTGCCCGCGCCGCGTGCCTCGCGGTAGCGCCGCTCGAGGTTGTGGTCCCACGAGAGGACCAGCATCAGCACGACGAAGGCCGCTCCGCTGGCAACAGCCGGGCCGTGAACGGCCAGTGCGGCGAAGATCGCCGCGTTGCCGACGAGGTCCATCACGGTGTCGAGGTAGCGCCCCATCTCGGTGACCTGGCCCGTGGCCCGGGCGAGGCCCCCGTCGGTGTTGTCGAGCATCGTCTTGACCTGGAGCAGGACCGCCGCTCCGATCCAGGCCGGATCGAGCGCGCCGGGTCCCCCGGCCGCGACGAGGACGGCGGCGATCAGGCCGAGCAGGGTGTGCGCGAGCACGACCGCGAGCGGGTTCACGCCCCAGCGAGCGAGCGCGGCGATGATCGGGCGGACGGCGGGCTGCACGATGCGCATGACGTACTCGCTGCGCGGGCGTGCCTTGGCGGCCCGCTCGAGCGCCGGCGTCCGCGGCGCCTCGGGTTCGGGCGGCGCGGATGCGTCCGGGGCCGGCGCGGACCGCGAAACCGGCGCACCGGGGTCGGTGGGTCGCGCGTCGGAGGGAGGCGTCGGTTCGTCGTGCGGCACGGGGCCGCAGGCTACCACCGGGTGTCCGATCCTCCGCAGCGCGTGCGATCCACGCCCGCTAGGCTGGGGTGACCGAACGGTGTTCGTTCTGCCGCGAGAGGCGGTGGGGACGCACGTTCCGCTGCTCTCGACGCCGAACGGCCCGTGGGACGAAGGGAGACCCCGATGCACTCGAAATTCAAGCTGATCACGTCCTCGAGCGTCGAACGCTTCGAGGAACGCCTCCGGACCTTCGCCGCCGGCCTCGGCTCGGACGACGTGATCGTGTCGATCGAGTTCTCGACCGCGGCGCTCAGCACCACGTCGGTGGAGTACAGCGCGCTGATCCACCTGCGGTCCACCGAGCCGTGGTGACGCGGACCGCAGCGAAGCTCTGGTCCGGGCCCTCGACGCGGGCCGCGGCCGGGACCCAGTAGAGTCGCCCCATGGCTTCCCGACTCGTCCTCGCCGTCGACGACGAACCCGCGCTGCTCAAGGTCACCGAAATGAGCTTGGTCAAGGCCGGGTACTCGGTGTTGACCTTCGACAACGCGCTCGACGCGCTCGACGAACTGCAGGACGGCCTGCGCCCCGATGTCATCGTCTCCGACATCAGCATGCCGAGCCTGGACGGCTTCGTCTTCTACGAGCGCGTGCGCGACATCCCCGAGCTCCGCGCCGTCCCCTTCCTGTTCCTCACCGCGCTCGAGGATCGCGAGTCGATGCGACGCGGTATGACGCTCGGCGCCGACGACTACCTGACCAAGCCGTTCAAGCGTCAGGAGCTGATCGAGGCCGTCGAGGTCCGCCTGAGGAGGGTCGAGGAGTTGCGCCGCCCGCTCGAAGGGATCGTTCGGGCCGGGGGCTTCGGGCACCCCGTGATCGAACGCGACGGCGAGCGTCTCGACTGGGACTCGCTGAAGGCCCTCGAGCTGCTGTTCTACCTGCTCGAGCACCGCAGCGGCGTCACCACGTACGAGGTGGCCGAGGCGCTGTGGCCGGGCAAGACCGAGTCGAAGGCGAGTTCGAGCTTCCACACCACCCTCTACCGCCTGCGCAAGGTGATGGGCGGGGAGCTGGTGGAGTCGGCCAACCGCCGCTACTACCTGCACGGCAAGTTCGACATCGACTACGACGTCGAGAGCTACCGCAGCACGTCGCAGCGGGCGCGTCGCAGCGGAGATCTCAACGACTACCGCGACGCGGCGCGGCTCTACGCGGGGCACTTCCTCGAGGGTTTCGACTCCGTGTGGATCGAGACCACGCGCCAGGCGCTCCAGGCCGAGCACCTCACGCTCCTGCAGGGCGCGGCCGACGTGGCCCAGGGGGCCGGCGATCTCGCGTCGGCGAGCGGCTTCTACCAGCGCATGACCCAGCACGAGCCGTACGCCGAGTCGGGCTGGGAGGGCCTCGCTTCGGTCTGGGAGGCGCGCGGCGACGCGGCCAAGGCCGCCGAGGTGCGCGAGCGCTTCGACGCGCTGATGGACGAGGGCTGACGCCGGCGCGGACCCCGCAGGGCGCGACCGCCGGCGGTGCGGGGGTACACTCAGGGCGTTCCGACGCACCGCTTCGGCGCCGTGCCGTGCGGTCGCGCGCCGGGTGCCTCGCCGCGTGGGCGACCACGACCCCCCGGTCGCGCCGGCGTTCGGCTGCGGCGCTGCGTCGACGTCGCTCCGACCTTCGACTTCGATCCAGCCCTTCCGAAAGGCGGCACGCATGTACACGCTCGATCTCAGCGGAAAGAACGGCCTCGTTCTCGGGGTGGCCAACCAGCGCTCGCTCGGGTGGGCGATCGCCAAGCCCCTCGCCGACGCCGGCGCCCGGCTCGCCTACAGCTACCAGGGCGAGCGGCTGCTCCCCGCGCTCGAGAAGTTGACCGAGGACCAAAACGGCGCGCTCCTGGTCGAGTGCGACGTCACCGACGACGAACAGCTCGACACCCTGTTCGAGGCCGTCGGCGACGGGATGGGATCGCTCGACTACGTCGTGCACGCCGTCGCCTACGCGCCGCAGGGGACCTTCGCCGCGCCCTTCCGCGAGACCAGCCGCGAGGATTGGCGCACCGCCATGGACGTCTCGGCGTACTCCTTGGTCGCGGTCGCCGATCGCGCGGCCAAGCTGATGAACGAAGGCGGGAGCATGGTCACGCTCAGCTACCTCGCCGCCGAGCGCGTCGTGCCGCACTACAACATGATGGGCGTCGCCAAGGCCGCGCTCGAGGCCTCGGTGCGCTACCTCGCCTACGACCTGGGACCCGAGGGGATCCGCGTCAACGCGATCAGCGCCGGGCCCGTGCGCACGATCGCGGCGCGGTCGATCTCGGGCTTCGGCGACATGTACGGCGAAGCGGGCAATCTGTCGATGCTGAGGCGCAACATCTCCCACGAAGAGGTGGGCGGCCTCGGGCTGTCGCTGCTGACCGACCTCGGTGGCGGGATCACCGGCGAGACCGTCTACGTCGACGCCGGCTTCCACGCGATCGGCATGTTCCTGCGTGACGACTGAGCACGGGCGACAGGCGGCCGAAGCCGACGTGCTCGTGCCGGTCTACCGCGAGGTCCTCGCCGATCTCGAGACGCCGCTCACGGCCTACCTGAAGTTGGCCGGGCACCCCTCGTTCCTGCTCGAATCGGTCGAGCAGGGCGAGCGCATGGCGCGCTACTCGTTCATCGGCAGCGGCGAGCGGCGACGCATCGAGGCGCGCGGCCCGCAGGTCACGGTGCGCACGGGAACGCGCACCGAGCGCTTCGAGAGCGACGATCCGCTGCGCGAGCTGTGGACGCGCACCGTGCGCCCCAGCCGCGGCGCCGACGATCTGCCATCGTTCTGGAACGGCGCCGTCGGCTACGCCGCCTACGATCTCGTGCGGCAGTACGAGACGCTCCCCGACGCCAACCCCGACGAACTCGGCATCCCCGATCTGCTGTTCGTGGAGCCCGAGGTGCTGGTGGTCTTCGATCACCTGCGCCGCCGGCTGTTCCTCGTCGCGTCCGCCGTCGAGGGCGACGAGGCCAGCCGCGCATCGGCCGAGGCGCGCGTCGACGCCGCCTACCAGCGGCTGCGCGGGCCGCTCCCCGGCGTGCCGGGCGACCGGGCGGGGCGACGCACGGCCTTCGAGGCGAACTTCACGCGCGAGGAGTTCATGGCCGCGGTCGCCCGGGCCGTCGAGTACATCCACGCCGGCGACGCCTTCCAGATCGTGCCGTCGCAGCGCATGTCCGCCGATCTCGGCGTGCACCCCTTCGCCATCTACCGTGCGCTGCGGACGATCAATCCGAGCCCCTACCTGGGCTACCTCGATCTCGGGCCGGTGACGCTGGTCGCGTCGAGCCCCGAGAGCCTCGTTCGCAGCGACGGGCGCCGCGTCGAAACCCTGCCGATCGCAGGCACGCGGCCGCGCGGCGCGACGCCCGCCGAGGACGAAGCGCTCGCCGAGGAACTCCTGAGCGACGAGAAGGAGCGCGCCGAACACGTGATGCTCGTCGACCTCGGCCGCAACGATCTCGGGCGCGTGAGCGCCGGCGGCACGGTCCGGGTCGACGATCTGATGCGCATCGAGCGCTACAGCCACGTGATGCACATCGTGTCGACCGTGTCGGGGGAGCTGGCCGAGGGCAAGACCCCGCTCGACGCCCTCGCGGCGACCCTGCCGATGGGGACGGCGTCGGGGGCGCCCAAGATACGGGCGATGGAGATCATCGACGAGCTCGAGCCGGTGCGCCGGGGGCCCTACGCCGGTGCCTTCGGCTACGTCGCGACGGGCGGCGCCATGGACATGGCGCTCACCTTGCGCACGGCCGTCGTCGCGGACGGCCGGATCCACATCCAGGCCGGCGGAGGGGTCGTCGCCGACAGCGATCCGGCCTTCGAGTACGAGGAAACGCTCAACAAGCTCGGCGCCCTGCGCCGTGCGGTCGAGATGGCCACCGAGGGGCTGGGCTGAGGTGGCGAACCCGGTTCCACACGACGCGCCGAGGGGCGCTCCCACCACTCCGGCGGAGGCGCAATCGGGGCGGTCGAGCGCGGCGTCCGGCGATGCCGAGGCGCCGATGCACGTCCTGGTCGTCGACAACTACGATTCGTTCACCTACAACCTCGTCCAGTACCTGGCCGAGCTCGGCGCCCGCACCACCGTCTGGCGCAACGACCGCTTCGCGCTCGACGACGTCGCGGGGCTGGCGCCCGACGCGATCGTGATCTCGCCGGGTCCCTGCACGCCGGCCGAGGCGGGGCTGTCGGTCGATCTCGTGCGTCGCTACGGCGTCGAGATCCCGATGCGCGGCGTCTGCCTGGGGC
>CBDUCW010000161.1:0-5675 GCA_965365745.1 uncultured Trueperaceae bacterium | reverse complement strand
CGCCGATCCGCGCCGATTACGGGCCGCTGCTGCGGGGGCTCGAGTGGGGCTTCACCGCGCTGTTCACGCTCGAGTACGTGGCGCGCCTGTGGGTCGCCTACGACCGACGTCGCTACGCGCTCAGCTTCTACGGCATCGTCGATCTGCTGGCGATCCTGCCGACCTACCTCAGCCTCGTGCTGGTGGGCTCGCAGTACTTCATCGTCATCCGGGCGCTGCGGCTGCTGCGGGTGTTCCGCGTGCTCAAGCTGATGCGCTTCCTCGGCGAGGCCTCGGTGCTGGCCCGGGCGCTGCGCTCGAGCCGCGAGAAAATCACCGTCTTCCTGGTCGCCGTTGTGACGATCGTCGTCATCATCGGCGCCGCGATGTTCCTCATCGAGGGTCCGACGCACGGCTTCACCGACATCCCCACGTCGGTGTACTGGGCGATCGTGACGCTCACGACCGTGGGCTTCGGCGACATCACGCCCGAAACGCCGGTCGGCAAGTTCCTGGCGGCGATCGTGATGATCCTCGGGTACGGCATCATCGCGGTGCCGACGGGCATCGTCACGAGCGAACTCAGCCGGAGCGAGGCGCCTGCGCGACGGCCGGCCCGGCGCTGCGAGCGCTGCGGGCACGCCGAAGCGGACGCCGACGCGCGCTTCTGCCGCTACTGCGGAGAGGCGCTGACGACGCCGACGGCGGGCGACCCGGCCGACGCGTAGCGCGCACGAACGGACGGTCGGCCGTCGACGCACCGATGGCGCCGCCCTGCGACGGGCAGGCAGCCGAATCGGGTCCGCAGCCGATCGATGCCGGGCGGACGGTTCGGGACCTGGTTCGAACGATGGAGGCCGACGCCGGACGCGGGACCGACGTCAGCCGAGCGCCACGTCGAGCACCATCATCACCGTGAAGCCGAGCATCGTTCCGAGCGTCGCGAGATCGGTGTTGCCGCTCGACTGCGATTCCGGAATGAGCTCCTCGACCGCCACGAAGATCATCGCTCCGGCCGCGAAAGCGAGCGCGTAGGGCAGGACCGGGCGGACGAACAGCACGGCCGCGGCGCCCAGCACCGCGGCCACCGGCTCCACGAGGGCCGACAGCTGGCCGTACCAGAGGCTCCGGCCGCGGCTCATCCCCTCGCGCCGGAGCGGGAGCGACACGGCGATCCCCTCGGGAACGTTCTGGATCCCGATGCCGATGGCCAGGGCGAGGGCGGCACCGAGGCTCGTCGACAGCTCGGGCGTGGCCGCCGCCGCGAAGGCGACCCCGACGGCGAGGCCTTCCGGAATGTTGTGGAGCGTGATCGCGAGCACGAGCAGGGTCGTACGTCGCCATGTCGTGCTCGGCCCTTCGGCGTCCTCGCGGCGCATCTGCGGGTGCAGGTGCGGGAGGATCTTGTCGAGCGCGAAGAGGAACGCACCGCCGGCGGCGAAGCCGATCGTCACCGGCACCCACGGGATCGCGCCGAGCGCCTCGGCACGTTCGAGCGCCGGCAGGAGCAGCGACCACACGCTCGCCGCGATCATCACGCCGGCCGCGAAGCCCAGCATCGCGTCCAGCACGGCCTGCCCCACGCGCACCACGAACAGCACGGTGGCCGCGCCGAGCGCGGTGAGGAACCACGTGAATCCGCCCGCGACGAGCGCCTGGAGCAGCGGGTCGAGCCCGGCAAGGGCGTCGACCAGCGGCGTCACGATCGGTCGGGGTCGTCCGGATCGGCCGGATCGTCCGAGCCGCTGGGGGTCCGTCGGCGGTCATCGAGGGCAGCGCCGTCGCCGGCGTCGCTGCCACCGTCGGCCGCGGCGTCGGCGCCCTCCCCCTCGACCTCCCGGCGGATCGACTCGGGGGGGATGCCGTCGACCGCGCCGCCCGACGGGCGGACGCTGCCCAGGTCCTCGAGGCGGAACGGTGCCGGGCCGCCCCCGCCGTCACCGGCCGGGTCGCCGCCCTCCGCCCCGTCGGCGTCCGCAGCGCCGCGGACGGTCCACACGAGCAGGCCCCCGATCCCGGCGAGGAACAGGGCCGTCGGGAGTGGGCTCCCGCGGAAGAAGGCGAAGCCGAACGCCACCTCGCCGATGCGGATCGCGATCACGCCCGCAGCGACCCCCAGGAAGGCCCATCCGATCGCGCGGTACGTGGCTCGGGTCCGTTCGTTCATCCGGGCGCAGTATAGCTCCGGCCCGGCGGCCGGCGCGTCCGCATTCGCGCACGACGGCGCGCGTCCCCCTCGCTCCGCTCCCGTTGCGGCCGCCCACTCGTTCGGTCCGCCGCCCGCGAGGGAGTCAGGTTCGGAGTTCGTCGTGCCGGAAGCAGGTGACGAGGTGGTCGTTGACCATGCCGGTCGCCTGCATGTGGGCGTAGACGACGGTGGGCCCGACCCATCGGAATCCGTGCGCCTTGAGGTCGGCGGCGATCCGCTCGGCCAGCGGCGTGGTGGCCGGCACGGAGGCGAGGTCCGCCCAGCCGCCGACGACCGGCGTCCCGTCGACGTAGCTCCACAGCCAGTCGCAAAAGCTCCCGTGCTCGGCGGCGAGGTCGAGGTACGCGCGGGCGTTGCCGATGGCGGCGTCGATCTTCGCGCGATTGCGCACGATGCCGGCGTCGCCCAGCAGGCGCGCCACGTCGGCCCCGTCGAAGGCGGCCACGGCCTCGGGGTCGAAGCCCGCGAAGGCTCGCCGGAAGTTCTCGCGCTTGCGCAGGATCGTGAGCCAACTCAAGCCCGCCTGGAAGGTTTCGAGCACGAGGAACTCGAACATGCGACGGTCGTCGCGAACGGGGACGCCCCACTCGGTGTCGTGGTAGGCGACGTAGAGCGGATCGGTTCCTTCCCAGCCGCAGCGCGACCGCCCGTCGCGGACTGCGGGTGCCGCGTCGGGTTCGGTCATGCGGGGAGCACGTAGGCGGCCATCATCACGAAGTGGCAGGCGCTCCCGCCCAGCACGAACAGGTGCCACAGCGCGTGGTAGCCGAACACCTCGGGTGCGGGGTCGGGTCTCTTGGTCGCGTAGACCACCGCGCCCACGGTGTAGAACAGCCCGCCGGCGGCGAGCCAGACGAGGGCTCCGACCGGAAAGGCGCGGACCAGCGGAACGATCGCGATCACCGCGAGCCACCCCATCAACAGGTACAGCCCGGTCGACAGCCATCGGGGCGCCTTGAGCCAGAGCACCTTCGACACGATGCCGACGAGGGCGAAGCCCCAGGCGACCCCGAACAGCGTCCAGGCCCACGCGGCGCTGTCTTGCTGCAACGTGACCAGGGTGATCGGCGTATAGCTGCCGGCGATGAGCCCGTAGATCGCGGCGTGGTCGAAGATCCGCAGCGCGCGTTCGGCGCGCGGCGACACCTTGAGGCTGTGCAGGAGCGTGCTCGCGATGTAGAGCACGACCAGGCTCGTGCCGTAGACGGCGAAGGCGGCGGTACGCCACGGTTCGCCGTCGGAGGCGACGACCAGCGCGATCGCCCCGACGAGCGCGAGGACCGCGCCGGCGAGGTGGGTCAGGGCGTTGGCCGGTTCCCGGAATACGCGCTCGAGCGGTCGAGGGCGCCGCGGAGCACCCCCCTCGGGCGCCGGGCCGCGGGGATCGCTTGCATTCCTGCCCGCCTCCGACGACGGGTAGGGAGAGACGTTTTCCATACCGGAACGCTAGCAGCGGCAGGTGTGTGGGGCGTGAACCGCGTCACGCGCCGGCGCCGCCCCCGGCGGTCGGCGCGACCGGCGTCGGCTCGCCCCGGCGGCGCCGGACCTAGTCGGCCTCGTCCCCCGTCGCGACCGCGGCATCCGGGTAGCTGGTCCAGTCGCTCCACGACCCCGCGTAGAGCTGCGGCATCGGCAACCCCGCCTCGGTCATGGCGAGGGCGTGGTGCGCCGCCGAGACGCCCGATCCGCAGTAGACGACGACGCGCCCGCCGAGCGACAGCACCTCCTCGGCCGCCGCGAAGTCTTCGCGGAGCTCGCCGCCGGATCGGAACCGCCCACGATCGAGCGGACCGTCGAGGTTCGCCGGGAAGGGCCGGTTCATCGCCGAGGGGATGTGCCCGGCGCGCGGATCGAGCGGTTCGTGTTCGCCGCGGTAGCGCTCCGGTGCCCGCGCGTCGATGAGCAGGGTGGTGGGGTCGCCGACCATCCGGAGCACGTCGTCGCGACCCACCACCATCGACGGATCGGGGCGGGCCGTGAACGGGGCGGACGGATGCGACGGGGTCTCCTTCGACAGGCCTCCACCGGCGTCGCGCCAGGCGGCGAGGCCGCCATCGAGCACCCGTACGTCGTCGTGCCCGAGCCAACGGAGCAGCCACCAGGCTCGGCCCGCGAACAGGCCGCCCTTGGCGTCGTAGACGACGATGCGGTGCTCGTCGCCCACCCCGGCCGCAGCCAGGGTGGCCGCGAACGCCTCCGGATCCGGCAGCGGGTGCCGGCCTCCGTGCGCTCCCCGCTCGTCGGGCGGCAGCGACAAGTCGTGATCGAGATCGAGGTAGACCGCGCCCGGGATGTGCCCCTCGGCGTAGACGCCTCGCCCCCAGGCCACGTCGCCGAGGTCGAAGCGCACGTCGAGCACCCGCAGGGTGGGATCGTCGAGCTGCGCGCGGAGATCCGAAGCCGAGATCAGGGAGGACATGCGCGAGTGTACCGCTCGGCCTCGGGACGTACCGGCGTCGGTCGCCTCGGTCGATCGCCCCGTACCGTCGACGCGGCGGCCGGTGCCCCGGCGCGATCTCCGGGCAGGGGCCCGCGGTACGCTGGCGCGTGCCCGACGACCCGCTTCGCATCACGAGCACCCGCAACGACCGCGTCAAGGACCTCGTGCGCCTCGGCGATCGACGCCACCGCGAGCGTCAGGGCCGTTTCGTGATCGAGGGCGTGCGCGAAGTCGGACGCGCGCTCGATGCGGGCGTCGCCATCGACGAACTCTACGTGTGTCCCGCGTTGCTCCGCGACGAGGGTCGCGCCCTGCTCGAACGGGCGCGGGGCCTCGACGGTGCGCCCATTCCGACGATCGAACTCGCCGCCGAACCCTTCGCCAAGGCGAGCCGCCGCCAGGGGGCCGACGGCGTGCTCGCGGTGGCGCCGACCTGGCGCACCGATCTCGATCGGCTCGCGCTGTCCGCTCGACCGCTGGTCCTGGTGGTCGACGGGCTCGAGAAGCCCGGCAACCTCGGCGCTCTGCTGCGCACGGCCGAGGCGGCCGGCGTCGACGCCGTGCTCGCGACCGGGGGCGGCACCGACGTGTTCAACCCGAACGTGGTCCGCGCCTCGATGGGGAGTCTGTTCGCCCAACCGGTGGCGGCCGCCGACACGGCCCAGCTGCTCCCGTGGCTCGCGACGCACGTCGGGACGGTGGTGGCCACGTCGCCGTCGGCCGAGACGGTCTTCTGGGACGCCGCGTTGCACGATCCGGCGGGCGTCGCCATCGTGCTCGGCCCGGAGCACGAGGGGCTGGAGGCGCGCTGGCTCGACGCCGCGACGCAGCGCGTGCGGGTCCCCATGCGCTCTGCCCTGGCCGACAGCCTCAACGTCGCGACCACCGGCGCCCTGCTCCTGTACGAAGCGCTGCGCCAGCGCCGCGGGTAGGCCCGCTACGCGGAGGTGGGCGCCGCGGCCCCGCACCCCAGCCGCGGCCGCGCGTGCAGCGGCCGCCCCGGCTCCGGTGCCCGGCGAACGCGGCCGGGCTCGGATGCGCGACGCT
>CBDUCW010000160.1:0-5677 GCA_965365745.1 uncultured Trueperaceae bacterium | reverse complement strand
GACCAGGCCAAGGCGATGGGCCTGCACCCGTACTTCAAGGCGATCCAACGTCAGGACGGCGGCGAGGTCACCGTCGACGGCAAATCGATGGTCATCTCGGGGAGCAACGACTACCTCGGCCTCACCCAGGATCCCCGCCTCAAGGCCGCGGCGCGCAACGCGCTCGACGACTTCGGCACGAGCTGCACGGGGTCGCGGTTCCTCACGGGAACGCTGAGTCTGCACGAAGCGCTCGAGGATCGCCTCGCCCTGTTCCTGCGCAAGGAGTCGGCGCTGACCTTCAGTGCGGGCTACCTCGGGTGCCTGTCCGTGATCTCGTCGCTCGCGGGGCGACGCGACATCATGTACTTCGACCGCGAGAACCACGCCTGCCTCTACGACGGTTCGCGCCTGAGTTTCGCCTCGCTGCGCAAGTTCGAACACAACGACATGGACGAGCTCGAGCGGCTGCTCGAGCGCGACGCCGACAAGCCGGGGGGACGCCTGATCGTCACCGACGGCATCTTCTCGATGTCGGGGCACATCGCGAACCTGCCCCGCTTGGTCGAGATCGCCCGCAAGTGGGGCGCCCGCCTCGTGGTCGACGACGCGCACGCCGTCGGCGTGCTGGGGGACGGGGGGCGCGGCACGGCCGAGCACTTCGGGCTCGAGGACGAGGTCGACCTCATCGTCGGAACCTTCTCGAAGTCGTTCGGTTCGGTGGGCGGCTTCATGGCCGGCGACGCGAAGGTCGTCGACTACGTCAAGCATCACGCGCGGCCGTTCATCTTCACGGCCGCCCTCCCCGCCATGCAGATGGCGGCCGCGCTCGAGGCGCTCGAGATCATCGAGTCGGAGCCCCAGCACCGCGAGCAGCTGTGGAAGAACGTCGCGACGCTGCAGGCGGGGATGGCCGAGCTCGGCTTCGACACCTTGGGCTCCGAAACGCCGATCGTGCCGGTGCTCATCGGGGACGACGACACCACCATCGCCTTCTGGCGCGGCCTGTGGGACCTGGGCGTGTTCACGACGCCGGCGCTGCCGCCCTCGGTGCCGTCCGATCAGTCGATCATTCGCACCAGCGTGAATGCGAACCACACCGACGAGCAGCTCGCGACGCTCCTCGAAGCGTTCGGTCGGGTGGGCCGGCAGCTGGGGGTCATTTGACCCCCGCGCGCACGTGAGCGACGACCTCAGCGTCCGGCCGGTCGACGGGCGTCGCGACCTCCGCAGCTTCGTCGATCTGCCCTATCGCCTGCATGGCGACTCGGACGCCTTCGCGTTCGTGCCGCCCCTGCGGATGTCGGAGTTCGAGACGCTCGATCCCGACCGGAATCCGTTCTTCGAGCACGCCCGCGTCACGCTGTTCCTCGCCGAGCGCGAGGGCGTCGTCGTGGGCCGGATCGCGGCCATCGACGACGACAACCACAATGCCACCCACGACGACAACCTGATCTTCTTCGGCTTCTTCGAGGCGGCCGACGAGGCCACGGCCCACGCGCTCCTCGCCCGGGTGGAAGCCGAGGCCGCGAACCTCGGACGCGACGCCGTGCGCGGGCCGGCGAACCCCTCGCTGAACGACAGCGCGGGCCTCCAGCTCGACGCGTACGACCGGCCGGCCTTCGTGATGATGCCGCAGAACCCTCCCGACTACGTGGAGTGGGTCGCGCGAGCAGGCTACGAAAAGGTCAAGGATCTGTACGCATGGATGGTGCACTCCGAAGGTGGGATGCCCGAGCGATTCGCACGGCTTGCCCGTCGCGTTCGTGACCGCACCGGAGCGGTCGTCCGGAACGTCGACATGGACGCCTTCGACGAGGAGCTCTCGCGACTGAAGATGATCTACAGCCGTGCGTGGGAGCGAAACTGGGGACAGGTCGCCTATACGGAGGCCGAGTTCGATCACCTGGCGAAGAACCTCAGGATGATCCTCGACCCCCGGACGGTGCAGTTTCTCGAAATCGACGGGGACACCGCTGGAGTCGCCGTGGGGATTCCGGACCTGAATCAGGTTCTCGCGAAGTTCAACGGCAGGCTCTTTCCCACCGGCATCTTTCACTTGTTGCGCCGAACGAAGATCATCGATCAGGTTCGCGTCGCAATCCTCGGAGTGCTTCCCGAGTACCGGAACCGTGGCTTCGAGCTCGTGCTCATCGATGAATTCTGGCGGAGAGCGGTTGCTGCAGGTTATCCACGAGCCGAGATGAGCTGGATCCTCGAGGACAACGAGGGGATCAACAAGGCGCTTCGGGCGATCGGCGGCGACGTCTACAAGCGGTATCGGATCTTCGAGAAGTCGGTGTGACGCCGGAGGACCGTCGCGCACCACGGGGGGTCGTCGGGATGCTCCGAACGATCGGTGCAGCGCTCGTCGACCTCGTCCCGGGGGATCGCCCGCGCGGCTGGTTCCTCGTCGCCCTCGCCGTGCCCCTGCAGGTCGGCTTCTGGTACCTCGCGACGCCGGGGCCGACGTTGCTGCGCTTCGCGGCCCGCGTCCCCCGCGAAGCGCTGCTCGCCGTCGCGCTGAGCGCAGCATTCCTGCTGGCGATCCCGTGGATCCTGACACCGCTCATTCAGCGAACACCGTTCGACCTCGGCCTTCGCGCGAACGGCCCGGCCACGGGGCGCGGCTTCGCCGTGGCCGGCGTGCTGTTCCTGCTCGCGCTCCCCTTCCTGTGGCTCGGCGCGGGCACCAGCGCACTCCAGAGCACCTATCCGTGGGCGGGATCGTGGGTCGGCTCGTCGTGGACCGCGTGGATCCTCTGGTCGCTCGCCTACGGCATCTACTACCTGTCGTTCGAGTTCTTCTACCGGGGGCTGCTGCTGTTCGGACTCGCCGAGGCGTGGGGCGAGCGGCAGGCCCAGTGGGTGCAAGCGGCCTTCGCCACCCTCGTCCACGTCGGCAAGCCCTTGAGCGAGACGCTGGCGGCGTTTCCGGCCAGCCTGCTGTTCGGGGCGCTCGCGCTCCGGAGCCGCTCGATCCTCCCCGTCGTCGCGCTCCACTGGGGCATCGGTGTCGCGACCGACCTGTTCGTCCTGATCCGCAGCGGGCAGTTCCTGAGCGGATGAGCCGACGCGTCCTGATCACCGGAGCCCACGGATTCCTGGGGTCCCACGCGGTGGAGGCGTTCCTCGAAGCCGGGTGGCGCGTGCGTGCCATGCTCAGCCCGTGGGGCGACCCGTGGCGGCTCGACGCGGCCGTCGATGCGGTCCGGGCGCGCCGCCGTGGTGGTGCCCCCGCCGCCGATCGGGCCTCCGATCCGGAGGCGCAAGCGCACCGTGTCGAGCGCGTGCGCGCGGATCTGACCGCCCCCGCCAGCCTCGCCGGTGTCTTCGACGACGTCGACGTCGTCGTCCACGCCGCAGCGCGGGTCGCAGAGTACGGACCGTGGAAGCCGTTCTACGAGACGAACGTGCAGGGCACCGCCCACGCCCTCCGAGCGGGCGAGCGGGCCGGGGTACGCCGCTTCGTGTTCGTCTCCTCCGTGGCGATCTTTCGGTATCGGGGCTTTCGCGACGCCGACGCACGCGACCGCGTGCGGGACCGGCACGACCTGCCCTACGCGCGCTCGAAGATCCTGGCCGAGGATCTCGTGCGGGCGGCCGGCCTCGAGACCGTCATCGCGCGCCCTGGGCTGTGGCCCTTCGGTCCCCGCGACCCCACGCTCGACCGCGTCCTCGGTGCGGCGAGCCGCGGCCTCATGCCGATCGTCGGATCCGGCGCGGCCGTGATCAACACCGCCTACGCGCCGGCGCTCGCGCTCGGGTTGGTCCGCTGCGCCGAACACCCCGACGCCGCCGGCCGGAGCTACGTGCTGGCCGAACCCGATGCCGTCTCCTGGAACGACCTGTTCGACGAGGTCGCACGGCTGCTGGGGCGCCGCCGGGCCCACATCCATCTGCCCGCGGGCGCAGCGGACGCCGTGGCGCGGCTCGTCGAGCCGCTGTGGGCGCGCTTGGCACCCGGCGCCGAACCTCCGATCACGCGCTACCGAGCCCACCTCACGGTTCGGGACGTCCACTTCTCGACCGAGAACGCCGAGCGAGAGCTCGGCCACGTGTCGCCCGTCGGCTGGAGGCAGGCGCTGGCCGAAAGCGTGGCTTCCTGGCGTTCACGGTAGAGTCAGGCCCATGTCCGATCCCGCCAAACCGTCGTCCTCGTCGCCCCCCACCGAATCCGGGAGCGCCGCGACGCCCGCGTCCGGTACGAGCCCGGGGCCGCACGTCCGCACGTCGCGATCGGGCTTCGACTACCTCGTGGTGGGTGCGGGCTTCGCCGGGGCCGTGCTGGCCGAACGGCTCGCTTCGCAACGGAATCGAAGCGTGCTGGTCGTCGATCGCCGCGACCACATCGCAGGCAACGCCTTCGACGAATACGACACCAACGGACTCCTGGTTCACCGCTACGGGCCCCACATCTTCCACACCAACTCGAAGCGCGTGTTCGATCACCTGTCGCAGTTCACCGCCTGGCGTCCGTACCAGCACCGCGTGCGGGCGCTGGTCGACGGCCGGCTCGTGCCCATTCCGATCAATCTCGACACGGTGAACACGCTCTACGGCTTGTCGCTCAATTCGTTCGAGCTCGAGGCGTGGTTCGCCGAGCGAGCCGAGTCGGTCGATCGCATCGAAACCAGCGAAGACGTCGTCGTCTCGAAGGTGGGACGCGACCTGTACGAGAAGTTCTTCCAGGGCTACACGCGAAAGCAGTGGGATCTCGACCCGAGCGAGCTCGACGCCTCGGTCACCGCCCGAGTGCCGACGCGGACGAACCGCGACGACCGCTACTTCACCGACACGTACCAGGCGATGCCAC
Organism: uncultured Trueperaceae bacterium; assembly: GCA_965365745.1. Taxonomy (GTDB): domain Bacteria; phylum Deinococcota; class Deinococci; order Deinococcales; family Trueperaceae; genus CBDUCW01. The sequence continues at coordinate 882 of CBDUCW010000160.1, read as the reverse complement.
GGGATGGGTACGCGGCGATGTTCCGACGCATGCTCGCCCACCCGAACATCAAGATCATGCTCAACACCGACGTGCGCGAGATTCGCGACATCGTGCCGCACAAACACATGATCTACACGGGGCCGATCGACGCCTTCTTCGGCTTCGAGTACGGACGGCTTCCGTATCGATCGCTCGAGTTCACGTTCGAGACGCACGATCGTCCCTACGTGCAGGACGTGGGCACGGTCAACTACCCCAACGACTTCGCCTACACGCGTCGCACCGAAGTGAAGCACCTCACGGGCCAGCGGCACGAAAAGACCGTGTTGGTCTACGAAACGTCGAAGGCGGAGGGCGACCCGTACTATCCGATCCCGCGGCCCGAGAACCGCGAGCGCTACGCCGAGTACGAGTCGCTCGCGAACGAACGCGACGACGTCACCTTCGTCGGTCGGCTCGGCACCTACAAGTACTACAACATGGACCAGGTGACGGCCCAGGCGCTGAGCGTGTTCGAGCGCCTGCCCGACGTCTGAGCGCCGCGGCATGACGACGGCTGCGGTGGGTCCGGCAACGAGGCGTGGGGCGCCCCCCAGACGGCTTCTGATCGCCATGATCGAGGCGGGCGGCGGGCACAAGGCGCCCGCGCTCGCCATCGCCGAAGCCGTGCGCGAACGAGCGGGCGAGGCGATCGAGATCGACGTGCTCGACTTCATGGCCGAAGTGGGAGACACGTCGCTCGATTCGCAGCACAAGGCGTCGTGGCGGTGGATGCTCGAGCATCCGACGACGACGCGGCGCTTGCAGCGTCTGATCGATGACGTCATCCCCGTTCCGGTGACCCGGGCCGTGCAGGGCCTGGCTCTCTTCGTCTCCTGGACGAGCACGCCGGCGGAGATC
>CBDUCW010000159.1:0-5683 GCA_965365745.1 uncultured Trueperaceae bacterium | reverse complement strand
GCGGACGTTGTCCTGCGACTGGAAGATCCCGCGCACCTGCTGGGCGATCTCGGAGGGCTCGAGCTGGGCGGTCGCCACCTGGTAGAGCAGGGGCTGGAAGGTGTGGTAGTTGTGCTGGTCGATCACGGTGACGTCGACCGCGGCCTCGGCGAGCTCTTTGGCCGCGTACAAGCCCGCGAAGCCGGCGCCCACGATTGCGACGTGCGGCTGCTTCGGCATGGAGTCATCCTTTGACTGCGAGACGGTGGGGTGCGGGCCCGCGCCCGCCATTCACTGCTCGCAGCTTAAAGTGCAATCTTTCACGAAGTCAGTCGGGTGGACTACTCCTTCGGCGCCTTCGGGCCCGTCGATGCCGACGTCTCCGACGGCGTCGATTCGGAGGTTCGCTTCTGGGCCGGGCCCGCTGCCATCTGCAGCGCAACGCGGCGCCCCGTCGGCGTGTCCGCCACGCCGCCCTCGCCCGTCTCGCGCAGCTCCGGCGGGAGGAGGCGACCCACCGAGGCCATCGCGTCGACGACTTCGTCGGGCGGGATCGGCGACCCCAGGCCCGCCAGCGCCAGCTGGGCGGCGGCGACGGCGTGCACGCTGTAGAACGCGTTGCGGCTGACGCAGGGAACCTCGACGTAGCCGCCGACCGGATCGCAGACCAGGCCGATCGTGTTCATCAGGGCCATGGCCGCGCCCTGCACCGCGGCGTCGGCGTCGCCGCCGAGCAGGTCGACCACGGCGGCGGCGGCCATCGCGGCGGACGGCCCGATTTCGGCGCCGCAGCCGCCCGACGCGCCCGCGATGAACATGGTTCGCGAGATGATCTGCCCGACGCCGGCGGCGACGAGCATCGGCCCGACGAGCGCTTCGTCGTCGCACCCGAGGTGATCGGCCACGCCGAGCAGCGCCCCCGGCACCGTCCCGGCCGAGCCCGCCGTCGGGGCGGCGACGATGCGCCCCATGCGGGCGTTCTCTTCGTTGACCGCCATCGCGTAGCTCTGCACCCGCTTGAGGAGCGGGGACTGCAGCGCGTCGCCGGCCTCGTGCAGCCCCTTCGCGTTCCAGCCGACCATCCCGGTGCGGCTGGCCTCGTCCGAGGCGAGGCCGCGCTCGATCGCGTCGCGCATCGCTGCGATGCGCGAGCGCATCCCGTCGAGGATCGCCGCGCGCTCGGCGTCGGGGTCGTCGGCGCCGTGCAGCTCGTCGGCGAGGAGCGCTTCCGACGCCGGGCCGTCGACGGCCGCCAAGGCGGCGAGGGTCGTGATCGCTTCGCCGCGGTGCGCGCCGGGCTCGGGCGCCGTGCCGCTCTTGCTGGCCGTGGTGCGTTCGGGATCGCTCATTCGCTCGATCCCTGCATGACCTTGGGGAGGATTCGCAGCCACGAGATGTACGGCACGCGCGCCAGGTAGTCGAGCGCGTACTGGGCCAGGCGCCGATCGATCTCGACGGCCATCAGGGCCTCGCCCCCGCGGCGGCGACGGGTGGAGTGCAGCGTGGCGATGTTGCCGTCGTCGTCGGCGATGACGCGCGCCACGCGGGCGATGATCCCGGGGCGGTCCTCGTGCTGGACGAGCAGCGTGAAGAAGGCGCCGGTGAAGCGCGACTCGAAGCCGTTGACGTCGAAGATGCGCACGAGGCCGCCGCCCAGGCTGGATCCGGTCACGTGGACGCGTTCGTCGCCGGCCTCGAGGTCGAGGCGCACCGTGTTCGGGTGCACGTCGCCCAAGTCGCCGGCGCCGATCTCGAACTCGAGCCCGGCGGCCTCGGCATGATCCATCGCATCGCGCAGCCGCTCGTCGTCGGGACCGAATCCGAGCAGCCCGCCGACCAGGGCGAGGTCGGTGCCGTGACCGCGCGCGGTCTTCGCGAACGAGCCGTGCAGCGTCAGCTTGGCCTTGCGGGGCGGCTGCAGCAGCGTGTTGCGCGCCAGCAGCGCGAGGCGGCAGGCACCTGCGGTGTGCGAACTGGAGGGGCCGACCATCACGGGGCCGACCACGTCGAGCAATCCCATGCTCGAGTGTAGCGAACCGTACCGCTCCGCCCGTAGCCGGCGGTGCCGGCCGCAGGAGCGAGGGAGGGACTCGGCCGCGCGTCGGTGCGCGGAGCCGAACGGGGAGCGCGCGACGGGCACGACACATCCGACGCGTTCGACGACAGCGCGGCGGCCCGAAGGCCGCCGCGCATCAACTCCGTGGGGGAGGCGCTTACTTCTTGACGCGCTCCTTGAGGCTCTTGCCGGGCTTGAACGCCGGGTACTTGCTGGCCGGGATCTGGATCTTTTCGGTCGTCCCGGGCTTCACACCGGTGCGGGCCTTGCGCTTGCGAACCTCGAACGTACCGAAGCCGGTCAGCTGCACCTTGTGGTTGTTGTCGAGGTACGAGCTGATCTTGTCCAGCATCGTGTCCATGACCTCTTTGACGTCCTTCTTCTTCATTTCGGTCTCGTCGGCGACGAGATCGACGAGGTCGGCTTTCGAGATCGTGTTGCTCTTGGCCATCGGTGGAGCCTCCTTGGGAGTGGGGTACTTGTGACTCCCGCGTACCCTAGCACGCGTTTCTTGGAGAAGGCAAGTCTGTCACGGCATTCCTGGCGTTTTCGAAGGGGGCCGGGCCGACGCGCCTTCGAATCCCAGGTGCAACGGAGGATGCGGGGCGACGCGCGGCGGGGCCCGAGCGACCCTCCGCGAGGCCGCCATCGCCCCGCGCGGCGTCGGCCGTGGGCTCCCCCCGGGCCTACCCGTGTCCCGTCGGGGCCTCGACCGGAGTGCGCGCATCGGCGGCGGTTTCGTCGGCACCGCGAGGGTCGGGTCGGGGGAGTTCCCCGCCCCCGTCGTGAGCCTCGGTTTCTTCGTCCCCGACGCGCAATCGAGGCATGCTCTCGGGCAAGAGCGCGTTGATGCGACGGCTCAATTCGACGGTGGCCGCCCGCACGTCGGCCCGCGACTTTCCGCTGGGTTCGATCGGTTCGCCGAAGCGAACCACGAAGCGGCGGCCCTCGCGGAAGACCGCGGCCGGCTGCAGCGGGACCTTCGCCCGCGACGCCAGGAAGGCCGCCCCGTCGAGCGCCTCGGCATCGGACGACGCGCGCGTTCCCTGCGCGAAGATCCCGATCGCGCGACCCTCCGCCAAGCGGCGCATCGCCTCCTTGATCGCCCCGATGTCGTTGCGGGAGCGATCGACCGGAAAGGCGCGCAGACCCGCGAGCAGCACCTGCATGGCCGGCGCCTCGAACAGCTCCTTCTTGGCCATGTAGTTGACCTGGCGTCGCACCGAGACCCCCATCACCGGTGGATCCCAGGAGCTGAAATGGTTGCTGGCGACCACCAACCCGCGCTCGCCGAGCTGCTGCGGGCGCGACGGCGGGGGCGTGAGCTCGGCCCCTTCCACGCGAAGGCCGTAGACGAGGCGCACGAAGGTCTTGAACAGGAACACGGCCGCCGCGTAGAACCAGTACCCCGACGCGAAGCGTTTGAGCCCTTCGATCATGCGCCCACTCTAGCGTCGGGATCGCCGCGCGCAGGTGGTTCGCGTCGAGCACGGCGGCGACGCAGCGCGCTGATCTCTGCCGCGAGCAGCGCGCCGAGCAGGACGAAGAGCAGCGCCAGGTAGAGCCACAGCAGCACGGCCAGCAGGCCGGTGACCACGCCGTAGATCAGGTTGAACCGTTCGGGATCGAAGATCGTCAGCAGCACCTGGCGCATGATCAGGATGCCCGCGGTCGAGAAGGCACCGCCCACGGCCGCGCCGAGCCAGTCGCTGCCGCGCCGCGGGAGCCAGCGGAAGGCCAGCGTGAAGGCGCCGAAGGCGATCGCGATGCGCAGCACGTCGAGCGTGAGACCGCCGCCGAACTCCGGACCCGACGGCGGAGCGATGTTGAAGCGGGCGAGCTGGTCGACGGCGAGCTCCGAGATCCGCGCCACCGACGACATCACCAGCCCGCCGACGACCTCGACGAGCACCACCGTCGCTACGGCGACCACCGAGACGACGCCGACCAGGCGCTTCCGCCAGAAGCCCCGCCCCTCGCGCACGTCGAAGATCATCTCGAGCGCGAGCTGCAGCGAGGTGAAGAAGTTCGACGCCGCCCAAACGAGGATGACGAGCGACACGACCGTACGCAGCAGGGCCCCCTGGGAGAGCTGGTCGACGATCAGCGTGAAGCTGCGGTCGACGAGATCGACGCTGTCGACCTGGAGCGGGAGCACCTGCTCGAGCAGCGCCACGAGCGCTTCGCGGTACTGGATGCCCAGCTCCGGCTGCGTCCGCAGGACGATGGCCAGCCACCCGGCCAGCAGGAGCAGCAGCGGACCGAGCGAGAACGCGGCGTAGTAGGCGAGGGCCGCCGCGAGCACCGGCACCCGAGAGGCGCGGAAGCGATGAACGAGGCCCCGCGCGAGGTCGACCGGCGTGTCCCCGATCCATCCCCGGAGCCGCGCTTCGGCTCGCTTCGCGAGCGACGTGCGCGGCGGGGCCACGGCTCAGCGGTCCTGCGACGCGCCCGCCGGGCGGGACGGGGGTGGGGGGGACGCCGAGGCGGCGTCGCGCCGGAGCCGTTGCCGCTCGAGCACCACCGCGAGCAGCAGCCCCGCCAGGGCGACGAGCACGTGCAGGACGATCCACAGCCCCGGCTGGGGTTCCCAGGGGAGCGCGACCGCGAACAGCCGGCGCTGCGCGATCGACCAGGCCACGACCATCGGGGCGGCGAGCAGCAGCGGCGACACGACCAGGGCCGCCCAGCGCCAGGCGTACTCGAGGCCGAGCAGCGCCAGCAGATTCGACGTCATCACGATGGGCAGCATCACCAGCCAGTCGGTGTCGCCGGCGATCAGGCCGATCGGCGGGGCCAGCAGGGCCGCGAGGTAGGCGAAGGGCATGCCGCCGATCGCGAACGCTCCGAAGCTGAACGCGAGCACGCCCAGGCTGCGAAACAGGATCGGCACCGGCGCCACCGCCGCCACCACCGCGGCGAGCACCAGGAACACGCCGACGATGCTGCGCTGGGGTTGCGGGGCGGGCCGGATCAGGAGGAGCACCTCGTCGATCCTAGCGGACGGACTCAGGCCACGTCGCGGACCGCGTCGATGCGCTCCGCGATCGGGGCCACTTGACGCAGGAACGCGCCCGTCGACGAACTCTCGTGCTGGGCGATGTCTTCGGGCGTGCCGGTCGCCACGACCGTGCCGCCGCGCGCCCCGCCGTCCGGCCCGAGGTCGACGATCCAATCGGCCGTCTTGACGACGTCGATGTTGTGTTCGATCACGACGAGCGTGTTGCCGCCGTCGACGAGCCGGTGCAGCACGTCGAGCAGCTTGCGCGTGTCCTCGAAGTGGAGGCCGGTGGTGGGCTCGTCGAGGATGTACAGCGTCTTGCCGGTCGAGCGCTTGCCGAGCTCGCTGGCGAGCTTGACGCGCTGCGCCTCGCCCCCGGAGAGCGTCGGCGAGGGCTGCCCGATCTTGATGTAGCCGAGGCCGACGTCCTGCATGAGTTGGAGTTTGCGCGCGACGTTGGGGATGTTCTCGAAGAACTCGAGCCCCTCGTCGACGGTCATGTCGAGCACGTTGGAGATCGACTTGCCGCGGATCTTGACCTCGAGCGTCTCGCGGTTGTAGCGCGCGCCCTTGCAGACCTCGCAGGGGACGTAGATGTCCGGCAGGAAGTACATCTCGACCTTGACCGTGCCGTCGCCCTTGCACGC
>CBDUCW010000158.1:0-5697 GCA_965365745.1 uncultured Trueperaceae bacterium | reverse complement strand
CTTTGCCGAGCTCGGCTTCGAACTCGTGCCCGCGGTCGCGCCGGGCGCCTTCGCTTCGGTCGCCTCGGTCGCGCCCGCTGCCTCCGCCCCGTCGCCGGACGCCTTGGACGCGGCGGCGCCGCTGGCGCTCGCGTCGTCGTCGCCCTTGCGGGTGCGTCGACGCGCCTTCGGTTTCGCCTCCGCAGTCTTGGCGGCGGACTTCTTGGCTGCTGGGCTCATTCCGTCTCCCTAGGCTCGGCGGCCTTGGTGGTGAGGGGCTCGGGGCGGCGCTCGCGTCGAGCGTGCGATCGTCGCTCGGCGACCGGCATGGAGGACCGTGACGTTCGAGCGAACCGCGGTTGCGTCGCAGACGCCCGCTCGTGGACGTCGGGTGCCAACCGGGCCGTAGGTTGTCGCGATCGGGTGGGTCGGTGCAATCAGGTGGAAGGAAGGCAGCGCACGCCCTGCGTTCGGTCCCGGGGAGCGAGGCTCGACCCGTGGGACAGCCCGGAAACCGGTCGAGGCCGGTGCCCAGACGAATTGACGCATGTTGGGGCGGCTGCTACGTTGAGTATATGCAGCGGGGTTTCCCCGTGTAAAGCACTCCGCGCCCCAGGCGCGAGGGCGGCGCACACCCCCGCGAGCAGGCTACGACGGGACCGCGAGCCTCGGTTGTCCCGCGCCTCAGCGAGCCGGAGACGGTGCGAGTCCGGCGGCGTGAACCGATGCTCATCCTCCCCGAGCCGCTCCCCGAAGGGCGCTCCGAGCGCCTGCGTAGGCGGAGCCGGGTGGCGCCCGACACCGCGCCCGTCCTTCTCTCCTCCGGCCGCGCCGGCCGCGACTCGTTCGCCGCCCGACGCCCGAACCGCCGTCGACGAGGAGGTTCCGAGGTCGCCGCAGCGATGCGGCGACGAAGTTGGGTGGTACCGCGTCGTCCGGACCCGATCCGGACCCACGCCCCGACGCCGCGCGCCGCGCCCTCGCCCCCGGCGAGACCCGTGGACATCGCCGACTCCGGCGCTCCACGGTCGCAGCGCCCCGGTCGCGGGGCGTTCGTCGTGCCGCGAGGCGACGCCGCCCCCGCCCGCTCCCAGCGACCCCTCCCCCACCAAAGCGAGGTTCCATGGCCACCTTCGATCCCGTCCCGTCCACCGTCGACTTCCCCGACCTCGAGCGCCGCATCATCGATCGCTGGCGCGATGCCGAGGTGTTCGCGAGGTCGCTCGACAAGCCGGCGCCCAAGGGGCACTGGACGTTCTACGAGGGTCCGCCCACCGCGAACGGGAAGCCGGGCGTCCACCACGTGAGCGCACGCGCGTTCAAGGACCTGTTCCCGCGCTACAAGACGATGCAGGGGTACCGCGTCGGCCGGAAGGGCGGCTGGGACACGCACGGCCTGCCGGTCGAGATCGCCATCGAGCAGCGCCTCGGCTTCGAAAGCAAGCAGGAGATCGAGGACTACGGCATCGAGAAGTTCAACGCGCTCTGCCGCGAGTACGTGTTCGAAAACATCCAGGAATGGAACGAGATGACCGAGCGGATCGGCTTCTGGCTCGACCTGGACAACGCCTACGTCACCTACACGAACGACTACATCGAGTCGTGCTGGTGGGTGTTCAAGGAGCTGTGGGACCGCGATCTGCTGATCGAGGACTACAAGACCACCTGGCATTCGCCGTCTTCGAACACGACCCTCGCCTCGCACGAGGTGTCGCTGGGCTACGAGGAGAACTACGAGGATCCTTCGGTCTACCCGAAGTTCCCGACCGAGTCGGCTCCCCTCGTGGAGCGCGCGCTGCTGGCCGAAGACGACGAACGACCCGTGTTCTTCCTCGCCTGGACGACCACTCCGTGGACGCTCGCGGCCAACACCGGCCTGGCCGTCAAGCCGGGTGCGCCCTACGCGCTCGTCGCGGGTCCGTCCCGCAAGGGCGGCGAGGGGCGCGAGCACCTCTACATCCTGGCCGAGGCGATGCTCGAGGAGGTCTTCGGCGAGGGCGGCTGCGAGGTCCTGCAGCGCTTCGACGCCGAGCGGCTCGAGGGGCTCCGCTACGCACCGATCCTCGAGGGGCGCCGGCCGCCGGAGACCACCGACGAGGCGCTCGCGAACGGCTGGCGCGTCGTCGTCGACGACTTCGTCGCGCTCGACGACGGCACCGGCATCGTGCATCTCGCCCCGGCCTACGGCGACCTCGACCTCGGTCGCGCCCACGGGCTGCCGACGCTGTTCTCGGTCGACCTGACCGGCATGGTGATGCCGGAGGTCAAGGCGGTAGGCGACGAGGCGGAGGCCGGTCCCTACGCCGGCGTGTGGTTCAAGGACGCCGACGACGCAATCGCGAGCGACCTGCTCGAGGCCGGCCTGATGTTCCACCGGAGCACCCTGCGGCACACCTATCCGCTCAATTGGCGCGACGGCAAGCCGCTGATGAACGTCGCCAAGAAGAGCTGGTACATCAAGACCACCGACCTCAAGGACAACCTTCTCGCGAACAACGACAAGATCAACTGGAACCCCGATCACATCCGCACCGGACGCTTCGGGAAGTGGCTCGAGAACAACGTCGACTGGGCGATCAGCCGCGAGCGCTACTGGGGCTGCCCCCTGCCGATCTGGGAGAGCGAGGACGGATCCGAGCGCATCTGCGTGGGCTCGGTCGAGGAGCTCGGCGATCTCGCCGGGCGCGACCTCGGCGACCTCGACCTGCACCGCCCCTACGTCGACGACATCGTCTTCGAGAAGGACGGCCGCACCTTCCGCCGCGTGCCCTACACCGTCGACGTGTGGTTCGAGTCCGGTGCGATGCCCTACGCCCAGTGGCACTACCTCGGCGAGCCGGGCACGCCGTTCGAGGAGAACTTCCCCGCCGACTACATCTGCGAGGCGATCGATCAGACGCGCGGCTGGTTCTACAGCCTTCACGCGCTCGCGACCCTGCTCACCGACAGCGGCGACGACGGCGGCCAACGCCGCCCCGGACCGCTTGCGAACCTCGCGCCCGACACCAGCGCCTTCCGCAACGTCATCGTGCTCGGGCACATCCTCGACGGCAAGGGCGAGAAGATGAGCAAGTCCAAGGGCAACATCGTCGACCCCTGGACCGTGCTGGACGCGCAGGGCGCCGACGCGCTGCGCTGGTACCTCTACGCGTCGAGCCCGCCCGAAGCCTCGAAGCGGTTCTCGAGCGACCTCGTCGACGAGACGCTGCGCGACTTCTTCCTCACGCTGTGGAACGTGTACGGCTTCTTCGTCCTCTACGCCAACCTCGACGACCCCGATCTCGCTGCCGCGCCCGCACCGGCCGAGCGTCCGCTCGTCGACCGCTGGCTGCTCGCCGAGGTGCACGCGCTGATCCGCGACGTGACCGCGTCGCTGGACGGCTACGACCCCACCGCCGCGAGCCGCGCGATCCGCGACTTCGTCGTCGACCGCCTGTCGAACTGGTACGTGCGCCGCAACCGACGGCGCTTCTGGAAGGGCGGCGGGGACGACGCCCTGGCGGCGTACGCCAGCCTTCACGAAGCGCTCGTGGCGGTCGCGAAGCTGATGGCGCCGATGGCCCCGTTCGTCAGCGACGAGCTGTTCGCGAACCTCGTGCGTTCGCTCGACCCCGAGGCGCCCGTGTCGGTGCACCTCGCCGACTGGCCCGAGGTCGACCCCGCGCTGCTCGACGACGAGCTCCGCGACGACATGGCGGCGCTGGTGCGCCTGGTCGAGCTGGGACGGGCCGCGCGCGCCTCGTCCGGGCACAAGACGCGGCAGCCCCTCCCCGAGGTGCTGGTGCGCGTGCGGGACGCGTCCGAGCTCGCGGGCGTCAAGCGGCTCGAAGCGCACCTGCTCGACGAGCTCAACGTCAAAGCCGTGCGCTACCTCGACCCCACCGACACCTTCGTCGACTACGACGTCAAGCCCAACCTCCCGCTCCTCGGGCCGCGCCTCGGCGCGAAGATCCCCAAGCTCAAGGCCGCGCTCGACGCCGCCGACGGTTCGGCGATCGCCGCCAACGTGCGCGACGGACGCGCCACGACGGTGGAGGTCGACGGAGAGCCGCTCGACCTCGAGCCCGAGGCCTTCCTGCTCGACGCGAAGAGCCCCGAAGGCTACGAAGCCGCCGAGGAGCGCGGCTACCTCGCGGCGCTGAACACCGAGCTCACCCCCGAGCTCGTGCAGGAGGGCCGTGCCCGCGACGTCGTTCGCCTGATCCAGAACGCACGCAAAAATGCGGACTTCGACGTGTCCGACCGGATCGCGCTCGGGCTCGAGCTCGGCCGTGAGACCGAAACCGCCGTGCGCGCCCACGCCCAGACCGTCGCCGACGAGGTGCTGGCCGAATCGCTCGGCTTCGCGGCGCTCGACGACGCCGAGTACGTCGAGCGCGTCGACCTCGACGACGAGCCCGTCGTGATCACGGTCCGTCGCATGTAGCTCCGGCTCGCGTCGGCGGCGCCTGGCCCTTGGGCACCGTCCTCGGGCGAGTCGCATGCGTTTCGCCCCGACCGCGTCGGGCGTCGCCGCGCGCCTCACGTCCCTGACGACACATCGTTCCCCTCGCGTTTGGCCGCTCCCCGGCCCGCGCGGTAGCATGACCCGGCACAGCAGCGGACGCCATTTCCGCGTCCGCCCCGAATTCGACTCCCAGGAGGACCCATGAACATCGGCATCAACGGCTTCGGCCGCATCGGACGACAGATCTTCCGCATCGCCCACGCGCGCGGCATGAACGTCGTGCTCGTCAACGACCTCACCGACAACGCGACGCTGGCGCACCTGCTGAAGTACGACAGCAACTACGGCGTGTTCGACGGCGACGTGTCCCACGACGACGACGCCCTCACGGTCGACGGCAAGCGCGTGCTCGCCACCGCCATCCGCAACCCCGCCGAGATCCCTTGGGGCGAGCACGACGTCGACGTCGTGGTCGAGTCCACGGGCATCTTCCGCAAGCGCGCGCAGGCCGCGCAGCACCTCGAGGGCGGCGCCAAGAAGGTGCTGATCTCGGCCCCCTCGCCCGACAGCGACTTCGACATCATGATGGGCGTCAACCAGCTCGAGTACGACGCCGACTCCGGCGACGTGATCAGCAACGCGAGCTGCACGACGAACTCGCTCGCCGCCGTCATGAAGGTCATCGACGACGCCTTCGGTGTCGAGCAGGCGATGATGACGACCATCCACAGCTACACGAACGACCAGATGCTGCTCGACGGTCCTCACTCGGATCTGCGCCGGGCCCGCAATGCGGCGACCAACATCATCCCGACCAGCACCGGCGCGGCCGCGGCCGTGGGCCAGGTCCTGCCCCGCTTCCAGGGGATCTTCGACGGTGTCGCGATGCGCGTGCCGACCCCGACCGGGAGCATCTCGGACGTCACCGCCATGCTCAAGCAGGACGTCAGCGCCGACGATCTCAATGCTGCGGTCAAGACCGCTGCCGAAGGCGCCTACCAGGGCATCATCGAATACACGACCGATCCGATCGTCTCGAGCGACATCGTCGGCAATCCGCACTCGGCGATCTTCGACAGCGGAATGACCAAGACGATGGGCTCGATGGCGAAGTTCTTCGTCTGGTACGACAACGAGTGGGGCTACTCGAACCGGATGGTGGACGTGCTCGAGCTCATGGGCGAGAACCTCTGAGCGACCGCAGGTCCGCTTGACCTGGAGCCCGTCGGCCCTCGCGTCGGCGGGCTCCGGCTCGTGGATCGTCGTCGAAT